>CAIWHP010000231.1 GCA_903912445.1 uncultured Lentisphaerota bacterium | reverse complement strand
TTCAACCGGCACGCCTTCACGGGCGGGGGCAGCGCCGACTGGTCCGGGCTGGGGCTGAGCTGGCTGGTGACGGTGGTCGTCCTGGTCAGCGGCCTGTTCCTGTTCAACAAGGTCCAACGCACCTTTGTGGATACGATATGACCGCAACCACGCTGCTGAAAATCCGCACGCACAGTGCAGAGCCCTCTCCCGGCGCGGCGGCCATCCAAGACCGGATCAGCCGGCAGAACGTCCTGCGCCACGCCACCCTCCCCTTCCCGGCTCATGGCCAGGTGTCGGGCAGGATATAGGTTCACCGCCATGGAATTCATCGATCTCAAAACCCAGTATCTCCGCTATCAGTCCGCGATTGACGCCCGCATGCAGGCCGTGCTCCAGCATGGGCATTTCATCATGGGCCCGGAAGTCGCTGAACTTGAAACACAGCTGGCGGCCTATGTCGGGGTGAAACACGCCATCACCGTAGCGAGCGGGACCGACAGCCTGGAAATCGCCTTGCGCGCCTTGGGGATCGGCCCCGGAGACGAAGTCATCACCGTGCCCTTCACGTGGATCAGCACAGCCGAGGCGATCCTGCTGGTGGGTGCAACGCCGGTGTTTTCCGACATTGCCGCCGCCGATTTCAACATCGCCGTTGACCAGATCGAAGCGGCGATCACACCCCGGACCAGGGCCCTCCTGCCGGTGAGCCTCTTTGGTCAGATGCCGGATTACGACGGCATCAACGAGCTTGCGGCATGCCACGGCCTCGCCGTGATCGAGGACGCCGCGCAGAGCTTCGGGGCCACTCGGAACAACAGGCGCAGTGGCGGCGTGACCACCGTTTCCAGCACCAGTTTCTTCCCGGCGAAGCCGCTGGGCTGTTATGGTGACGGTGGCGCGCTGTTCACCTCCGACGACGCGCTCGCCGAGAAGATGCGCGCCATCCGTTCGCACGGCGGGCTCCAGCGGCATCAGCACACCCTGCTGGGGATGAACGGGCGGTTCGACACCTTGCAGGCCGCCGTCCTGCTGGGCAAGTGGCCCGGCTTTGCGTGGGAGGTCGAGCGGCGCATGGCAATTGGCGCACGCTACACGCGACTCTTGCGCAGCACCGTCGGAGTCCCGGAAGTGATGCCCGGCAATACCCATGTGTACGCCCAATATACGATCCGGGTCCGCGAGCGCGATGCCCTGGGAACAAAACTCAAGGCGGCAGGCATTCCCACCGCGGTGTACTACCCCAAGTGCCTGCATGAGCAGCCGGTCTTTGCGTCGCTGGGCTACAAGCTGGGCGCTTTCCCCGTGGCCGAGCAGGCCTCCCGGGAAGTGCTCAGCCTACCCATGCATCCCTTCCTGTCCGAGACCGATCAGGATTTCATCGTGGACGCTGTGAAGTCGGCATTGATATGAACCTGCCATCAAATCACCGGGAAACCGCGGGCGCGGCACAGGGACCCGCCGGAGTAAAGAAGGTGGCCTTGGTCGGATGCGGGCGCATCATGGCCCGCCACATCGAAGCCATCGGCGCAAACCGCGGCCTCGTGATCGCTTTGGTCTGCGATAAGGACGAGTCGAAGGCCCAGGCGGCCGCCGCGCTGCTGGGCGTGCCCTACGTGACGGACTACCGCCTACTGCGCGGCGTGGATGTCGCCGCCGTGCTGACGCCCTCCGGCCTGCACCCGCAGCATGCCGCCGAGATCGCGGAATGTACGGACACGCCCTATGTCCTCTGCGAGAAGCCGCTTTCGCTGACCCTGCGCGAGGCCTACGAGTTGTTTGCGCGCATCGACAAGGCCGGGAAGGTCCTGTTGCCGGTCTACCAGAACCGTTACAACCCCCTGGTGGCCTATGCAAAGCAGCTGATCGCCAGCGGGCGGCTGGGAAAAATCCACCAGTTTATCTGCAACGTCCTGTGGAACCGCAACGATGACTATTTCAAGATCGACTGGCACGGGACCCGGGCGCTCGATGGGGGCGTGCTCTACACGCAGGCCAGCCACTATGTCGACATGGTGCACTATTTCTTCGGCGATGCCGTGGAGCACAAGGGGATCGGCGGCAGCCTGCGGGGCTTCGAGGTCTATGACTCCGTCGCGGCGGCGATGAGCTTCCAGAGCGGAGTGGTGGGCACCATCAATGCGACCGTCAGCACCTACCGGCAAAATTACCGGACCGAGTTCACCCTGATCGCGGAGCGGGGAACCTTCCGGCTGGCGGGCACGAACCTGAACTCGATCGAATTCTGGGATGTCGAAGGGTTGGCCAAGCCCGACATCGATTTCACCATCGACCATGTGTACGGCAAGGGGCACGATACGCTCTACAGGTACATCGCGGAAAATCGCTGGGATATGTTTCCCTCACGCAAGGACGTACTCTCGGGCATCCGCCTGATGGAAATGCTGTCGTACTGACAAGGAGGCGGCGGTGAGCGACTATTTCAAACACGAATCTGCTTATGTGGATGAAGGGGCCGCGATTGGCGCGGGCACAAAGATCTGGCACTTCTGCCATATCATGGGGGGCTCAACGATTGGAGCGCGCTGCACCCTCGGCCAGAATGTAACCGTTGAAGCCGGCGCGGTGATCGGCAGCAATGTCAAGGTTCAGAACAATGTATCGATCTACAACGGCTTGATCATAGATGACGATGCCTTTCTCGGCCCATCCTGTGTGTTCACTAACGTGACCAATCCGAGGGCGCAGGTCAACCGCCGGGGACTTTATGAAAAAACGTGGTTGAAGTGCGGGTGCACGATTGGCGCGAATGCGACGATTGTCTGCGGGGTAACGATCGGCCGGTATGCCTTCATCGGGGCTGGCGCGGTTGTGGTGAAGGATGTGCCCGACTACGCGCTGGTCATGGGGAACCCGGCGCGCCAGCACGGCTGGATGAGCCGCCATGGACACCGGTTGCAGCAACAGGACCGGAACGGGCTGTTTATGTGCCCGGAAAGCGGATTCCGTTATCAGGAAAAAGCGGGGACCATGCGCTGCTTGGACCTGGAAGAAAACCAGGCCTTGCCGACAGCGCTGGCCATAGGGAAGAAAACCTATGATGAATTCAAAGGCTGAGCAGGCTTGAGGGCACGGTGCGTTCGTCGGCGGGCACAGGGCCGTGCAGCGCACACGGGGTGGCAATGAAAATTCTTACGGTCATTGGTGCACGGCCGCAATTTGTGAAGGCCGCCGTGGTCTCCAGAGCGTTTAAAGCGCATGCGGATATTCGCGAAATTCTGGTTCATACCGGCCAGCATTTCGATCAGAATATGAGCCAGGTGTTTTTCGATGACATGAAAATTCCGAAACCGGATGTGAATCTCGGCGTCGGGGGCGGCACCCACGGACAAAACACAGGCCGGATGCTCGAAGGGCTTGAGGGCCTTCTATTGGCGGAGCGGCCCGACTGGACGCTCGTTTATGGCGACACCGATTCGACCTTGGCAGGCGCGCTGGCCGCCTCAAAGCAGCATATCCCCGTGGCCCATGTGGAGGCCGGTCTGCGCTCCTATAACCGGGCCATGCCCGAAGAACTGAACCGGGTCATCACCGACCATGTGTCCGATCTGCTGTTTGCGCCAACGGCGACGGCAGTCGGCAATCTGGCCAAGGAAGGGATCTGCGGCGGCAAAGTCGTGCAGTCTGGCGATGTGATGTACGATGCCGTGCGGTTTTATAGAGCTTTGGCCCGCCCGCCGGAAGCGCCCATACCGCAATCCGGCTTTGTTTTGAGCACTCTCCATCGCGCAGAAAACACGGATGATCGCGGCCGCCTCGGGAATATCATGGAGGCCCTCAAAGCTATCGCCGATCAGCAACCCGTTGTTTTTCCGTTACATCCCAGAACGAGAAAAATGCTTGCCGCGCAGCGGATCAACTGTGAACACCCTCACCTGCACATCATCGACCCGGTCGGTTATTTGCAAATGATCTGGTTGCTGGAGCGTTGCCGCCTGGTCATGACGGATAGCGGTGGACTGCAGAAGGAAGCCTGTTTCTTTGAAAAACCTTGCGTAACGTTGCGCGAGGAAACCGAATGGGTGGAGTTGGTCGAGATCGGGGCCAACATCGTCGCCGGCACCGATACCGATGCGATTATCAAGGCCTTTCATAAAGCCAGGACGCTGCAGGTTTCGGCCGGAGCGTTGTATGGGGATGGACACAGCGCGGAACATATAGTGCGAACTCTGTTAGGGGCGAGTGCTCCGGTTGCACGAAGCCGGAAGGTGGCGGGGTAACGTGGTTATGAGCCAGCCTGCGATATCAATTCAGAATCTTTCTAAGTGCTATGAACTGGGCACGATCGGCCGCCATACCCTGGTGGACGAATGCCAGTATTGGTGGCACAAAATACGCGGGCGCAATCCGCGGCAGCATATGGCGAAACTTGGGCCCACGGCCGCGGAAAACAGAACGGCCGCAGCGGAACAGGATGGAAAACAGGAGTTCTGGGCGCTACAGGATGTATCCTTTGAAGTCCAACAGGGTGAAGTCATCGGCATCATCGGACGCAACGGCGCCGGCAAGTCGACGCTCCTGAAAATCCTCAGCCGGATCACGGAACCGACCAGCGGTGAAATCACCATCGACGGCCGCGTCGGCTCGCTGCTGGAAGTCGGGACGGGCTTCCATCCCGAACTGACGGGCCGCGAAAACATTTATATGAACGGCACGATTCTCGGCATGAAGCGGGCGGAGATCGCCCGCAAGTTCGACGAGATCGTGGCTTTCTCCGAGATCGAGAAGTTCCTCGACACGCCCGTGAAGCGCTATTCCAGCGGGATGTATGTCCGGCTGGCCTTTGCCGTGGCCGCGCATCTTGAACCTGAAATCCTCATCGTGGACGAAGTGCTGGCGGTCGGCGACGCATCTTTTCAGAAAAAGTGCCTGGGGAAGATGGGGCAGGTAGCCAAGGATGGACGCACGATCCTGTTCGTAAGCCACAACATGGCGGCGGTATCGGCGCTGTGTTCCTCGGTCCTCGTCCTGAAGGACGGCCGGCTCGATTACGGCCCGGTCCCGACCGAGAACGCCGTGGAGCATTACCTGCGGCAGGTCGGACAAATCGCAGTCACGCGCCTGTCGGATCGCAAGGACCGGAAGGGTGCGGGCCAGATTCGCATCACGGGACTGGCGCTCGCGGGCGCGGACGGCGGCAAGCGGGAGGTGGCCATTTGCGGGGAGTCGCTGGAATTCCAGATCGCCTATGAGGCCGCAAACGACAGCGACCTGACGGATATCACGGCGGCCATCAGCATCACCTCCCAGACCGGTATGTTCATCACCATGCTCTGCAACGAAATCGCATCCGGAACGTTCGCCCGCATCCCGCGGCAGGGTTGCCTGAACTGCCGCCTTGAGAAACTGCCGCTCTCCCCCGGGCTGTATACCCTCAACCTGATCGTGCGGCGAAAAGATGTGGTACAGGACTGGATTCAAGAAGCCGCCCTGCTCATGGTGGAAGCGGGCGATTTTTTTGGCACGGGTCGGATTCCACCGGCGTCGCATGGGGGTATTTTCTTCGAGCAAGCTTGGTGCGCCCAAGAGGCTGGGAGGGCTGTTCCATGAGTATACGACAGGGATGGCTGGCGCGGCTGTTCGCGCGGACTCCGCCGTACGAGGCGCAGATCGATCCGTCCGCCGAGTTTGTCGTGGGCGCGGGCACGCTGCTGCAGGGGTCGCGTATCCGCGTCGGCCGCAATGCCGTCCTGCGCATCGGGCGCGGCAGCGTAGTGAACGCGGTTTTGTCCGTGCATGACGGTTGTCAGGTGACCATCGGCGACGGTTGCCAAGTGGCGAACACGGTGCTGACCGTGCAGCAAGCGTCCCGGGTGCACCTTTCGGAGGGTGCGCGCATAGCCCCACCCCAACGTTTTCCCGCCGAGGTGGCGGTGGATCGCGGCACGCTGGAGATCGGACCGCACGCCTGGGTGCAGAGCGATCTGCTGGTGCGGTTCGGCGGCCATATGAAGATCGGCGCCTACGCGGGGATCAGCTATGGCGGAGACATACGCTGCGAGGAGCAGGTAACCATCGGGGACTATGCGATGATTTCCTACGAGGTTTGCATCTATGACACCAATACGCATTCCACGGACTGGCGGAAAAGGCGCGCCGTGATCGAACGCATGCGCCAAAGCGGCACGGGCGAAGTGGAGAAGCCGGACACACGCCCCGTGCATGTTGGCGACGATGTGTGGATCGGCCGCGGCGCCGTCGTGTTGAAAGGCAGCCGCTTGGGAGACCGTTCAATCGTTGGGATCCGCACGGTGGTCAGCGGCGTGTATCCAGCCGATACGACGCTGGTCTCCACGGCCCCGCGTACCTTTTCGAGGGTGGAAGGGAGTCTAGGCCCGTGCGCATAGTGTTTTTAACCGATTGGTTCTCCGAGAAGATGGGCTACGCGGAAAACTGCATGCCCAAGGCACTCGCCGCCTTGGGGCACGAGGTGCATGTGGTGACCTCGACGGCACAAGTCTATGCCACGAGCGATTTCTACAAGTCCGTCTACGAACCCTATCTGGGCCCCCCCTTCGTGGAACCGCAGGTTTCCACGCTCGATGGCTTCACACTGCATCGGCTTCCCTTGGACGCGCGGAAAAGGGGCCTGCACATTGCAGGATTGCGGCGCAAGCTGTTTGATTTGCGGCCCGATGTCGTGCAAACGTACGACGTGTTGGGGCCCACCACGGTGACGGCCACCTGGGCCAAACCGTTCCTCCCATTCAAGCTCTTCACCGGCAACCATGTGGTGGCTTCCGTTTTCCCTCTGTACAACGAATATGCGAAGAAAGCTTGGTCTTTCCGCCTCGGTTACCGGCTGCGCACCACCCTCAAGGGCATGCTGCTCAATGTGCCGGTGGTGAAGTGCTACCCGGCCACCGTGGATGCGGCAGATATCGCCATCCGCTTCTGGGGCGTGCCACGGGGCAAGATACGCGTAGACATCCTTGGAGTGGATACGGACCTGTTTCACCCACCTGCTGCGCCAGCCGATGACGCCCTGCGTCGCGCTTTGCGGGGCCGCCTCGGGGTGAACGACGAGGAGCTGCTCTGCGTGTATACGGGCCGCTTCACCGCGGGGAAAAACCCGTTGCGCCTGGCACAGGCCATTACGGTGCTGCGGAAGGAGGGCCACCCCTTCCGCGCGGTCTTTCTGGGTTCGGGTCCTCAGGCGGCGGAAATCCTCGCCTGTGAAGGTTGTGCGATCCACCCCTTTGTCGCCTTCCGCGACCTGCCACCCTTCTTCCGCGCTGCGGACATCGGCGTTTGGCCCCAGCAGGAATCGACCAGCATGCTCGATGCCGCCGCATGCGGACTGCCTATTGTAGTAAGCAACCGTGTCCAGGCGGTGGAGCGCGTAACAGGCAATGGCCTCCAGTACGCAGAAGGGAGCACGGACGATCTCGCACGCGCCTTGCGTGAACTGGAAGCCAAGGACGTGAGGAGGCGGCTCGGAGCCTGCGGCATCATGAAGGCCAAAGAAATCAGTTGGCTGGCCATCGCGCGCCAGCGGGTCGAGGACTACGAGGCCGCGCGACACCTTCATCCAGCGCGCCAGAACGCGGCGCAGTCATGAGCGGAGCGCCCTAGAATGCAGGGCCCTGTCGGTGCGCAAGGCCATAAGCAGAAGGGAGCATCCACGGCTCATGCGGGATGGACCACACACGACCTTCACCCGATCCTTTGTTTATCATGAAACCCAGCCGACTGCTCGAGTTGATGACCCCGCCTTTTTTGCTGGCGGGATGCCGCGCCTTGCGCGCGGGAAAGCAAAGAACAGATCCGCCGAAAGAGTACTTGCACCTGTCCGGCGATTATCCGGACTGGGCTGCTGCGGTTGCGGACAGCACCGGATACGATGACGAAGCCATCCTGCAGAAAACCACGGCAGCCTTACTCAAGGTCAAACGCGGCGAAGCGGTCTACGAGCGGGATTCGGTCCTCTTCGATGAAGTGCAGTATGCCTGGCCGCTGCTGGCCGGGCTGATGTGGGCGGCAGCGCGCGCCGGCGGCCGCCTCAACGTGCTCGACTTCGGCGGCTCGCTGGGCAGCACCTATTTTCAAAACCGCGCTTTCTTGAAAGGTCTGCATGACGTTCGCTGGAATGTGATCGAGCAGCCCCGCCATGTTCAGACGGGAAGAAAACACTTTCAAGACGAACAGCTCAAGTTCTATGAGCGGACCGAGGACTGCCTCGCCGAAACCACCCCCGGGGTGATCGTCGTGAGTGGCGTTCTACAATATCTGGAAGATCCGTACGTGACGTTGCACATGTTGCTAAGCTTGCCATGTGACCAACTCCTGGTCGATCGCACACCCTTTTGGGATGGGCCGGCTGACCGGCTGTGTGTCCAGCATGTCCCCGCCGAGATCTACCAGGCCAGCTACCCTTGCCGGATATTCTCGCGACAACAGTTCCGCGCTGCGCTGGGCCAGGCGTGGGACATCGTTGCCGAATTCGACAGCTTGGACAGATTCCCGTCACCCGTAACCACCCGATGGAAAGGAATGAGCGTCGTCAAGCGCGAGACGCATCACGCCCATGAATAACTATCCAACCTATGCCCACAGCAAGGTGCTGATCACCGGCGGCTTGGGCTTCATCGGATCCAACCTGGCCCGGCGCCTCGTGGAGTTGGGGGCGCAGGTGACCCTGGTGGACAGCCTCATCCCTGAATACGGAGGCAACCTGTTCAACATCGCCGGCATCGAGGACCGGGTGCGGGTTAACATCTCGGATGTCCGGGATGAGCACAGCATGAAGTATCTTGTGCAGGGACAGGCCTATCTCTTCAACTTGGCGGGCCAGACCAGCCACATGGACTCGATGGAGGACCCCTTCACAGACTTGGAGATCAACGCGCGCGCCCAGCTTTCGATCCTGGAGGCCTGCCGCAAATATAACCCCGGCATCAAGGTCGTCTTCGCCAGCACGCGCCAGATCTACGGCAAACCCGACCGCCTGCCCGTGGACGAGGGCCATCCGTTGCGGCCCGTGGATGTGAACGGCATCAACAAGATGGCCGGCGAGTGGTACCACATCCTCTACAACAATGTGTATGACATCCGGGCTTGCGCCTTGCGCCTGACCAACACCTACGGCCCGCGCATGCGCATCAAAGATGCACGCCAAACTTTTCTCGGGATCTGGATCCGGCTCCTGATTGAAGGCCAGCCGTTTGAAGTATGGGGCGGCGAGCAGTTGCGGGATTTCACCTACGTGGACGATGTCGTGGAGGCGCTCTTGCTGGCGGCCGGCGATGACCAGGCGAACGGGCAAGTTTACAACCTGGGGGGCGACGGCGTGGTCAGCCTCGCCAAGCTGGCCGAAATGACCGTCGCCGCAAACAAGGGCGGCAACTTTGTCCTGCGCCAATTCCCCGCCGAACGGAAACGGATCGACATCGGCGACTACTATGCAGATTGGCGCCTGATGCAGCAGCAGCTTGGCTGGCAGCCGCACATCGGCCTCGCAGAGGGCCTGCGCCGGACCTTGGACTACTTTCGCGCGACGTTGAAGGACTATCTATGACCCCCTCGAAAGCACAGCCCATTTTGTCCGCCAATCCTGGCGCAGGCTATCAGCGCCTGAAGGCGGAGCTTGATGCGGCTGTGGCCAGGGTGCTGCAAAGTGGCTGGTATATTCTCGGACGCGAGAACGAGGCCTTTGAGCAGGAATTTGCCCACTATCTCGGCGCAGCTCACGCGCTGGGGGTGGCCAACGGAACAGACGCGGTCGAACTGGCCCTGCGCGCGGCGGGCATCGGCCCAGGAGATCTGGTGGTCACGGTCGCGCATACCGCCGTGGCCACCGTCGCCGCCATCGAGCGCATCGGTGCACGGCCGTATCTGGTGGATATTTCTCCCGCAACGTACACCCTGAATCCCGCGGCTCTGCAAGGGGCCGTGGCTGGTCCGGCAAAAGGAGCCCGTGCCGTCGTCCCGGTACACTTGTACGGGCATCCGGCGGACATGGATGCGATCCTCAAAATTGCCCACGAAAACAAGCTGACCGTGGTGGAGGACTGTGCGCAAGCACACGGGGCCTTCTATCGTGGCCGGCGCACGGGAACAATCGGGCAGCTCTCCGCCTTTAGTTTCTATCCGACCAAAAACCTTGGAGCGCTGGGCGATGGCGGCGCCGTGGCCACCCATGATCCGGCCCTGGCGGAGCGGGTCCGGCTGTTGCGCCAGTATGGCTGGCGGGAGCGCTATGTCAGTGAAATCCCCGGGCTGAATTCGCGCCTCGATGAAATGCAGGCTGCAATCCTACGCGTCAAACTCGCCCATCTCGACGCCGCTAACGCCCGCCGCAGGCAAATCGCTGCACACTATAGCCAAGGCCTCGCCGGATTGCCGCTGCGCTTGCCGACCACGGCCGCGGGCTGCGAGCATGTCTTTCACCAGTACACCATCGAAACCGACCAGCGCGATGCCTTGCAGCAGACCCTGCACAAGGCGGGGATCGGCAGCGCAGTGCTATATCCGGTCCCCATTCACCTGCAGCCGGCCTACCGGGGACGGTTGCAAGGTGCAGACCGCCTGCCCTGCACCGAGGCGGCCGCCGGCCGCATCCTTTCGCTGCCGATGTACCCGGAACTTGAGGACGAGCAGATCGCCTCGGTTTGCCGCACTATCCGCTCGCTTGTTGCCTAGCCGGCCATGCGCCATTACTGCACATATTTCGATCTGAATTTCCTGTCGCGAGGCCTGCTGCTCCTCGCTTCATTGAAGCGGCATGAGGCTGACTTCATCCTGTACGCATTGTGCCTAGACGAGGAAGTCCATGCGGTCATTCAGCGCCTGAACGATCCCCGCTTCATACCGCTCACGCTAGGCGAGCTCGAAGCCGCCGACGCCCGGCTCCCAGCCGCCCGCGCCAACCGCAGCCGGATCGAATATTTTTTTACGCTTTCCCCCTTTCTGCCCCTGTACATCCTGCGCACCCATCCGCATATCCCGCGGATTACCTATGTCGATGCAGACTGCCGCTTCTACTCATCCCCCCAGCCCATCTTCGATGAGCTGGCGGATAAATCGGTCCTGATCATCGAGCACCGTTTCTCCCCCCACGAACAGGAGCGGCTCAAGTTTGGCCGTTATAACGTGGGACTCCTGACGTTTAGAAACGATACCGATGGCCTTGCATGCCTGGAGCGCTGGGCCGGCCAATGCGCCGCATGGTGCTATGACCGGATGGAATCAGGCAAGTTTGCCGATCAGAAGTATTTGGACGACTGGCCAACGGCCTGCCGCGGCGTGCATGTTTTGCAGCACAAAGGCGTAAATCTGGCCCCTTGGAATGCCGCAAACTTCAAGCTGTCCCGTCGGGCCGGGACGCTGTGGGTCGATGACGCCCCCCTGGTCCTGTACCACTTTCATGGGCTGTGCGTAGTTGAGCGCGAGAAGTTCTGGCCGTCCATCGACTATGCGGGTTTAGGGCCGGAGCATATATACTATCTCTATATGCCCTACGTGCAGGCCTTGGTCAACGTCTCGAGCGAACACAAGATCCCGTCGGGGCCTTATGGGCGCAAGCGGTTATCCGATACATCGGGTCCCACCGTCTCGCTGCGGGTCACCCCGTGGCACTGGCCGATGCCCTTCTGGTTGGCCGGATGGCGCTGGTATCCCCTGTGGGCGGCACGCCGTCGGCAGGCAGTATTGGACGACATCATCCAAGCCTTTCACGCCCGTGACAGGAAAACCTGTAGAGCACGGTTACGCGCAGGTCTTCTGCGGCACCCTCGCCTGCTGTTGAATCGCCATGTCTGGAATGTGCTGTTTCGCTGCCTGCAACCGCGCCCAACGATTTGAAAGCGGTCTGCGGAGGCCTCAGGATCCGCCCCTATTATGACAACGACAAACCCTTGCGCTGCCACGCTCCCGATAACATCGCCGCGCATCACACTGGTCACACCCTCCTTCAACCAAGCCCGCTTTCTGGAGGAAACCATACGCTCGATCCTGGACCAAAATTACCCGAACCTTGAGTATATCGTCATCGACGGCGGCAGCACCGATGGCTCGGTGGACATTATCCGCAAATACGCCGACCGGCTGGCGTATTGGTGCAGCGAACCTGATCAAGGCCAATACGACGCCCTCAACAAAGGTTTCGCCCGCTCCACGGGCCACATCATGGCCTGGATCAATGCCGACGATCTGTATTTCCCGTGGACGCTGCGCACCGTGGCCGAGGTGTTCACCGCCTTTCCGACCGTGCAGTGGATCAGCAGCCTCTTGCCAGCCATACTGAATCCGTATGGTGTGGTGATCGGCGTCTACCCCAAGCCGGGCTTTCACTCCGGCTTTTTCCAGCGCGGCGACTACAGCGACGACGGCAACACGTTACAACTGGGCTGCATTCAGCAAGAGTCGACGTTCTGGCGGCGGGGGCTCTGGGAGCAAGCTGGCGGACGACTCGACGCGACCTACCGGCTGGCAGCGGACTTCGAACTGTGGGACCGCTTCTTCCGTTACGAGCACCTGTATGGGGTCAGAGCCTGCCTAGGCGTCTTCCGGAGCCACGGTGACCAGCGTTCGGTCACACACCTGCAGACCTACCTTGCCGAGATGCAGTCCATTCTTGCACGCCACCGGCAGCGCCTGCCAAAGCTCCTGGCCGCACACTCGCGGCGGTGGGGTCTGCATAAGGTGTGGCCCTTCCGGGTCCTGCCGTCCTTGGGCTTCGTGCACATGGTTCAAAATATCGCGTGGAACGATCGGTCCCAAAAATGGGCGACCTATTCGGCACAAGTGCCCTAGCCTTGGCCGCCTCAGGCACCCCCATAGGCTCCATGACTCCGTTCGACTGCCGACAAACTGGCGATCAACGCCGCCTGCTTGAGTTGGCGCGCCCCACAATCAAGGCACGCTGGCCAAGCAATCTTGAACGGATCGGCTCAGCGCCGCTCAGGGCCAACGCGCGAACGGACGGCTGTGAAGACGGAGAGCATGTTGGTCTTTAAGCGATTCCGAGGATTAGAAAGCGAACGAAATATGAGAGAGTTTCTATTCTTCGAGTGGGTTGTGGTTGATAACTGTAACCTCATGTGTCCGTATTGCGTGAACAAAGGTGAATTTTCCCATAAGGCCCGCGATAGGATGGTGTATGCGCCGGGACGGGAAGTTGAAATTGCGCACCGGATCGCAGAGCTGAGCGTCCTGGCGAAATATGTCAAGGTCAACCTGACGGGCGGGGAACCTTTGCTGGCCGAGCGCTTCGGGGAAGCCTTGAAGATCTTGGCTGAGGCGAATGTTGCGACGATACAGCTGATTTCCAATCTGCGCCTGTTGCCCGGAATGATGGATACACTATTGAAGTATGCCGCTAAATTGAACTTGCAGGGCAGTCTGCATATCAAACTGCGCACGGAACAAGAACTTGGGGACATGGTCAACGCCCTGCAAAAAGGCCGGGATCGTCTCCACATCACATTGAACCAGGTTGACTATAACCTCTCGCTCAACGACCGGCTGCGACTGGCGAAAATAGAGAAAGCAACCGGCCTGCGGATTCGCTATCAGACGTACATACCGCCCCGGACCGCTGAGGGTAAAGTGAAAGATGGCGACGAGATCAGCCAACGTCATTTCGTGCCCACCCGTGGACGGCGCTGCTGTCTGGGCTATTCCCATTTCCTTGTGAATGCAGACGGAATGATCTGGAGCGGATTGTGGTGTGCTCCTGCCACCACAAAAAAAATGGCCCTGCAGGACCTGAATCCGCAATTCCTTTGGGAACAAGGCAAGGCCGGAATGCAGCCATGCCCCAAGGAAAGCTGCGGCTGCAACTATAACGTTTTCCACTATGGAGAGTACCTCAAGGCTTGCGACAGCCTGGGCTATCCCGACGGCGAGCGCATGCAGCGCGACAACACGCGCGCGTCACAACAAAGGCTGCGTCGCTGGTCGCAAAGTGTTGGCGACATTATGAGGTTATTTATGGGACCCCGCAAACAAAGCAAGGGAGCCTGAAGTGACAGCATCTATTTCCCCGGACATGCCGCCACCCCCTTTGGGAACGCCGGATGGGCCTCGGACCTCACCTCCTGCGCCCGTCCTGGAGCGGGATGCTGGTCAATCTGCCTGGCCACGCATTTCGATAGTTACGCCGTCGTTCAACCAGGCGCCCTTTCTGGAACAAACCATACGTTCCGTCTTGGACCAAAACTACCCGAATCTTGAGTACATCATCATCGACGGCGGCTCCACGGATGGCAGCGTTGACATCATAAAAAAGTACGAGAGCCGGCTGGCCTATTGGGTCACCGAGAAAGATGGCGGTCAGTATCACGCCATCAACAAGGGCTTTGCCAGATCGACGGGTGACATCATGGCTTGGTTGAATTCCGACGATATGTATTTCCCGTGGACCTTGCGCCTGGTGGCCAACATCTTTCGGCGGTTTGCCGAGGTGCACTGGATTACCAGTTTGTTACCGGCAACGTGGAATGCAGAAGGCATCGTGACCTGCATCACGCACAGAGCCGGATTTGGTGCGCAAGCTTTCCGGTACGGCCACCACACGAACGCACCGACTTCGCAAAACCTGGGTTTCATCCAACAGGAATCCACGTTCTGGCGGCGGAACCTGTGGGAGCAGTCGGGTGGATGCGTGGATGAGAAATATCGACTGGCAGCGGATTTCGAATTGTGGCAGCGCTTTTTTCAGCACGCCCCCCTGCACGGCGTGAAGGCCTTGCTGGGCGGCTTTCGCTTTTATCTGCTCCAGCGGTCCGTGCAGCAGAAGGCCGCATACATGGCGCAGGTGGACGCCATCCTGACACAACCCCACCAAGCCCGGCGCGAAGTCGCGCATTGGTTCCCGCGGACGTGGAAACTGGGCCGCCTATGGCCGCTTACGGTTATGCCCTCCCTCGGCTTTGTGGAAGTGGTGGAAAACATCGCGTGGGACTATGAGTCCTGCACTTGGGTGAAATACTCTTCAAAGCTTCCATGACAAGCCCGACACATCCGGCGGGAGTGGCCGCTTGGCCGCAGATCAGCCTGATCGTTCCCAGCCTGAACCAGGCGCACTTCTTGGAGGCAACGCTGGCGTGCCTGGCCCAGCAAGGGTATCCGGCGCTGGAGGTCGTGGTGGTGGACGGCGGCAGCACGGACGGTTCGCAGGACATCATCCGGCGACATGACGATATCGTCACGCGCTGGGTCAGCGAGCCCGATGGAGGCCAGAGCGATGCGATCAACAAGGGCATGCGCCTGGCCACCGGCTCGATCGTCTCCTGGCTGAACTCAGATGACCTTCTTTTTGAGGGCGCGCTGCTGGCCATAGGCCGGGCCTTTGCGGAAAATCCGCAAGCTGATGTGATCTACGGAAGCGGGGCCAAAATCGATGAAGGCGGCGGCTGGGTCAAAGCGGTGCCGGCGACCCCCGCCGGGCCGGGCTTCCTGCGGAACTGCATGAAGCTGCTGCAGAACTCGGTGTTCTTCAAGCGCGCGCTGTTCGCGCGCGTGGGCGGATTGGACAGGCAACTCCATTATGCCATGGACTGGGATATGTTTTTGAAGTTCGAAGAAGCGGGCGCCGTCTTTCTCGCGCTCAACCAGCCGATTGGAAAGTGGCGCCGCTATGCCACCGCCAAGACCTGCGCGGGCGGCTGGTCCCGGGCCGGGGAACTCGCACGCATCGGGCGCGCCCACCATGGCTGGCGGGATCGCAACCACCTGATTTATCGCTTCAAACAAGGTGTGTCGTGCCTGACGAAAAACCGACCGCTCAGACAGTTTGTGGACGCGACCTTGGTGCGGGCGTTTGGGCACCAGGGTTTCATGATTTATGAGTGGCCTGCGTAGTTTCGCGGGAGAGGTTTGGCCATGGACATGGGCATAAAGCCGATGAAACGGACGTTGCGGATGCTGTGGCACAACCTGTACACCGCCCGCCAGCCACGTACCGGAGCCGATCGCTGGAAGGCATTCCTGTCCCAGGTGACGCCCGAAGCCGTCGCCAGCACGGCGCTATCGACCGCTGCCGCGCGGGCCTTATTCAAGCGCTTGGTACGGGTCGTGGAAATTGAGCCGCACAGCTTCTGCAACCGCCAGTGTGCGTTCTGCACCAATGCCCTGATCAATCGGCGCGGCGCCAATGTTCTGTTCCCTGACCAAGTCTATCAGCGGTTGCTGGCGAACCTGGCCAGCATCGGTTATGCGCAAAAAATTCTCTTCGCGCGCTACTCCGAACCGCTGGCGCACGAGCATATTATCGAGATGCTCCACGCCGCCCGCGCCGCCTGCCCGGCCAGCGAGATCATGATTACCTCCAATGGCGACTATCTTGACCGTGACATGCTCAAGCGCCTTGCGAGCTCCGGCCTGAACCGCTTGCACGTAAGCATCTACCTGGCAAATGATGAAACGTGGACCAGCGCGTTGGCCGCCCAACGCGTGGCCGCGTTCCGGCAGCGCCTCGGGGTGCAGCCCCACCATCATCAAGCAAATGAGGCGATGATTTACGAGGATTACAAGGTCCCGGGTTTGGCCCTGTTTAGCTGCGGGGCTCAGAACCTTGCCGTCACGGGCTTTGACCGCGGCGGTGCTCTTCACCAACTGACGAAGTCCTCGTTTTCGCGCCTGCCCCCCTGCCCCATGGTCTTTGAGAACTTCACCGTGGATTACAATGGCCTCGTCATGCCCTGTTGCAATCTGCGGGGCGACGACCCGGCCCAAGCGCGCTTGAGCCTGGGAGACTTGCGCCTGAGCGACATCTTCACCATCTATGGGGGCACGGCCGCCGCAAGCTGGCGGCGGCGCCTGGCTGGTTTCGGCCCTAAGGCGCCGCCTTGTGCGAGTTGTAAACAATCCCTGCCGCCGGACGAACAAGGTGAGTCTTTGCGCGGCGCTTGGCGCCGGGCTTTCGCGCGTAAGGGCCTGCAGGCTTTAACCGACCATGGCATTCGACAAGGAACGCAATAACCCGACCTCGACTGCGAAAGGATCGCGATGGACACAGGAAAACTGATATGCAGATTGACGAACCCGCTGTTCGGCCGGCTTGGCTTGCGCGTCAGCCGCATCGACCCCGATCACGATCGGATCATTTCACAGTATGCCGTGCCGCCGGCCTACGCAGTGAGCCGACTGGCCTGGATCGCGAAAGCGCTCAAGTTTTCGCCGCACGCCATTGTCGATGTGGGGGCCTCCGACGGCCGCTGGACCACGCCGGCGCTGCCGCTCTTTCCCGAGGCCCGGTTCCTGCTCGTCGAACCGCTCGATCAGCACGAGGCCGCGCTCAAGGTGCTCGCCCAGCAGGAAAGACGCATTACCTGTTTTCAAGGCCTGGTCGGGCGTGCGGCCGGAACCGCGCGCTTCATGCAGCGTGGCTACCAAAGCTCGCTGCTCGGGACCCACGATGGATCGGCTTTTGGCGAAACACGGGAGCAACCCATCTTCACGCTCGATGAAATCATACGCCGTCTATCCTTTCCCTCACCCGACATCATCAAACTCGACATCGAAGGCAGCGAGTTGGACGCCCTGCGCGGCGCCGTGGAAGCGCTACGCTCGGCCGTGCTGGTCCAGGTGGAGGTCAACCTGATCCCCTTCAAAAAAGACCTGCCCCTCATGGACGACCTCGTCGGGTTTATGACGGAGCAAGGCTTCAGGGTGCTCGACGTCTTTGGCGTGCATGGGCGCCCGCTTGACGGACTTCCGGCGCAGGGCGAGTGCTTCTTCATGAAGAAGGACAGCCCGTTGCTCACGGACCTGCGCTGGGCCGAGGGGGCCGCCTGGTCCTGACCTTCCGAAAAGACACCAGCGCATGCGGATAACTTTCATTTTCTCGCCGGGTCGGATGGCGCGCGCCCAGGCGCCTGAAGGCACCTATCCCTCGGAGTTTTTCTTTGGCGCCTTGGAACTGCGCCGCTGGGGCCACACGGTCGACCTGATCGAAGTCCAGGATTCGGAGGCCCCGGGAATCGGCGAGCGGCTGGCACAGCAATGCCTCCCGAAGCGCTGGCTGCCGCCCAAAACACACGTCGGGCTGCTGGCGGCCGTGCGTCGCATTTTACCTGCGACGCGCGGATGCGATGTCCTGGTGGCGACCAACTCCGCGCTGGCCTTTGCCCTGACCTCGTGGACGGCTGGCGGGCCCGTGCCCATCGTGGGCATACAGTGCGGCCTGCTCAACTATCGGATCGCCCCGGAACAACGGGCGCTGGGTCGGCGGCTGCTGCGCCGGATGTACTCGCAGCTGTTTGCAGACAGCGAAGTGCGCGGCATGCAGCAAGTGTATGGTGTTCCGGAAGAGCGCCTCGAGGTGAATCCCTTTGGCGTGGACCTCGCCTTCTGGCAGCGCGACCCACCCGCGGAGCAGGGTTACCTGCTGGCCGTTGGCAACGATGCACAGCGCGACTACCCGGCACTGCTGCAGGCCGTCTCCGGTCTGCAGCGCTGCCTGGTGGTGACACGGCATGCCCTGCCCCAGCCCCTGCCGGACAACGTGACGCACATTCAAGGTGCCTTGCACGCCTCGTCGCTGGACGACCTGGCCTTGCGGCGCCTCTATTCCGGGGCGGCCGCCGTGCTGATCCCGTTGCGGCCTGGGGTGCAACCCTCCGGCCAAAGCGTGGCGCTGCAAGCCATGGCGTGTGGGACACCGGTTATCATGACACGGACCGACGGCTTCTTTGATCCAGCACGGTTGCGGGATACCGAGAACCTGCTGCTGGTACCGCCCGGGGATCCCGTGGCGCTTCGCGCCGCAACGCAGCGGCTGCTGGCGGAGCCCGCTTTGCGACAGCGGTTGAGCACCCGTGGGCTTGCTTATGTTAGAGGTCATGGGGATATTACGTTTTTTGCAAAAGCCCTGGAGCGGCTGTGCCTGCGCGTGTGCCGGCAATGAAGTGAGCAGCTATAACGACAAGTAGCCACTGTATGAAGATCAAACATCATCTTGCATTTTGGGGACTGAAAGCCCGCCGGGGAATAGAGCAGTCGCGGTGGTTCACGCGGCTCTTTCGGCTGCCGTGGGCGGCAGCGCGCGCCATGCGCTTTCCGCCTTTTGGCCGCGAGGTTCAGGAAGAGTTTGTATCGTACTCGGATTATCAGCGCTTTGCCACGATCGCCATGGCCTTGCGCCGCATCGACACGGAGCAGATCCCCGGGGCCCTGGCTGAATGCGGCGTGTTCGAGGGCCACGCCAGCCGGTTCATCCATCGCCTCGCCCCGGAGCGCACCTATTACCTGTTCGACACCTTCAAGGGCTTTGATCAGCGCGATGTAGAACCCGGTTCCGGCGAGGATGCCCGGTTCCGGTCCACCTCGGTCGAAGCCGTGCTCAAGCGCATTGGTGACACGCGAAACCTTGAGGTGCGGCAAGGCCGTGTACCGGAAACCTTTGCCGGACTGGAGGCGCAACGTTTCGCCTTTGTCCTCTTGGACATGGATGTTTATCCCCCCACGCGCGCGGCGCTGGAGTTCTTTTATGCACGGCTCGCACCCGGCGCCTACCTGATGGTACACGACTACCACAACGATGAGTCGAACTGGGCCTGCCGCCGGGCGGTGGACGAGTTCATGGGCGACAAGCCCGAAGGCATCATCGAAGTCGCCGATATCTGGGGTTCCATTATCTTTCGCAAAGAGCGGACGCACGGCACAGGGGCCGAGGATAAAACGCTGCAACCGGTGCCTGCCTTGCACGCCGACTGATCGAGGAACGGCCAGTTCCCGCCCGCGATGAAGAGGACGCCAGTGTTTCCAGCGGACAGGGATATCAAGGGGGACCGGCACCCAAAAGATCTAAGAAGCATTTCGACTGCAACGGACGGTGGCTTTCCACCGAACAGGATTCATGAAGTTGACTGACGAAGGCCCGGAGAACAGGGGTAATAATGAATAGTCCCAAGGCGAAAAAAATCGCAAAAGTGCTTGTCGTGAACCTCATCGTGCTCGTGCTCTTGGTGGCCGGCGCGGAAGTGGCCGTCAGAATCGGTTATCGGCAGATAAACGGCCGGTCCATATTTGCCGACGCTTCGGTCTTTGGCCAGGTTTTTGAGCGCCATCCCTATCTCGTTGGCCAACTCAGAAAAAGTGTCATGGTCGAAAGTGCGGGCAAACGCATTACGACAACGGCGCGCAACACCCGCTGGACCGGAGCCCCTGACGACGATCGGGACCGGATAAAAGTGGCCTTGCTGGGCGGATCAACCACCTTTTGCACCGGAGTCACGGACAAGGATTCATGGCCGGCCATCCTGCAGGAGCAGTTGGGCCCCAAGTACAGTGTCATCAACTATGGCATGCCGGGGTTTTCCACCGCCGAAAACATCATCCAGTTGGCGCTGATCGTGCCCGAGGCGCGGCCGAGTGTCGTGGTGCTGTATGAAGGCTGGAACGATATCCACAACTATCACGACACCGCGCTCAGCCCGGATTATTATGCGCATGGAATGCAGCAATACGGAACGCTCAACCTCAACGTTCCGGGTGGCGAAACCTCGCTGGTGAGGCTCATACAAAAGATTTACGATTCTTCGGCCGTCCTGACCCTGGTTAATCAATGGCGCTATAAACGGAGCGTCCAGGCCGCGCCCAAGCCGACTCAAGTCTTCCGGAGCGACCCGGACCCGGCGGTGGACCGGCTCTATGTCCGGAACCTCAAGACTCTGCGCTTGCTTTCAGAAAATATAGCGGACTGCACGCTCTTCGTGCCGCAGGTGATGAACAATACGGTGGGCAGCAACAAAAACCGTTCGTGGGTGCCCCACATTGCAAGCAGCGCCATGCCCGATCTGATGCGGAGATTCAACGGGCTGATGGAAACCGCTTGCGACGGCGGGGGGGCCAAGTGCCTGTATGTAGCCGACATCGCCAAAGCGCCATGGGCACCCGATGATTTCATTGACGACGGGCATTTCACACAAAAGGGCTGTGCGAAGTTCGCGTCCATCATCGCCGAGACCATCAAGTCACGACAGGGAAGTCACTGAGGCTGCTGCAGGGCAGGAATTGTTCGAGCCCGGGAAAAAGGCCCACCGGGTGCAGGCAACAGGATGGCGAGAACCATGATCCAAAAGAAACCGGTATCGAAGAATTTGCGGTGGTGGAAGGAGCGGGGCCTGTCGCGCTTGATTTTTCTCAAGCAGCGCTGGCAGGGCGCCGACCGCTGCTGCGTGACCTGTCCGGGCAACAATGACGGCTTGGGAGCGCAGGTGCAGGCCCGACTCTCCGGGATGTTGTATGCGCATTGTCAGGGCATGACGTACGTGCACACCCCCCTGACGTCGCTGGATTTCACCCCGGACAACGCGTCGGACTGGCCGGCCAAGTGGGAGCGCTTCCTGGGCCTGGGGACCGGCAGCCCGAGCGCGCAGGAGGTCGCCGGTCAGTTGGGCGACCCCCGCCGCGTAAGCAACCCCACCCAAATACAGAAGATCAACAATAGTTTCTGGTCACTGCCCAACTGCCATGCCTATGCCGACCTCTATCCCGACCACTATGAACGCCTGACCGCTCAGTTTGCCGCACGTTATCACGCCGCGCCCAAAGCTGGCTGCGTCAGCCACTATACGCCGGGCGTTGTGAACGTCGCCGTGCATCTGCGCCGGGGGAAGGACCTGGGGCATAAGCTGTTCCTGTTGTCGCACGAGGAATACAGCGCGGCGCTCACGCGCACGCTCCGCGATGCCGTCCATGCCATGGGTGCGCGATGCGTGATCAGGGTGTTTTCGGACGGGGACGAGGCGGAACTGGGCGCCTTGCAGCAACTCGGGGTGGAATTCCACATGAACGAAGATCTGTTCTCCACCTTCCACAGCCTCGTGAATGCCGATGTCCTGGTGATGGCCAAGAGCGCCCTCAGTTACGCAGCGGCTCTGCTGTCCTGCGGACTGGTCATTTATGAGCCGATGCATCATCCTCCGCTGCCGAAGTGGGTGACGGCGAAGGCTGACGGCTCGCTGGATCGGAACCGCCTGGCCATGCGCCTGCGGATGAGCGGGCCGGGTGCGGTCGCAGGTAAACTGGAGTGACCACATGACGAGTATCGTGTTAACGACCATTTATGAGCCGGCCTTTCTCCGCGGCTATCTCGATGCCCTGCGGGATGGAAGGCTTTCCGACGAGACCTCGATCACCATCATACCGGACCGGAAAACCGTGCCGTCCGTGCAGCACGCGGCGCTGGCGGCGCAGCAGGAGGGGTTCCGGGTGACGTGCCCGACGCTTGAAGAGCAGGAGGGCTTCCTGCGACGGCTCGGCGTGCCCATGGATTTCATACCGTATAACTCCGACAACCGGCGCAACGTCGGCTTCCTGATGGCTTTGGATCAGGGTTGCGACGTGTTGATCTCGATCGACGACGACAACTACTGCCCGGCAGGCACGCGCTTCGTCGAGGAACATCTCGTCGTGGGCCGCACGACCACGGATCCCGTGGTGCGCTCGTCGGATGGCTGGTTCAACATCTGCAACCTGCTGAAGAGCGAGCAACAGGGGGGGCAAAGTCATGGCGACCCGGCCGCGGCTCAACCGGTAGAGGCCGGAGACATATTCCCCCGGGGGTTTCCCTATTTCGCGCAGCGCATGCATCGAAAAGTCGAACTGGCCCACGATACGGCGCCCCTGCCCATCGCGATGAATGCCGGGCTGTGGCTCGACGAACCGGACGTCGATGCCATCTACCGCCTTTGCCGGCGGCCGAAGGTGCGGACGTTCAAGGGTCCAAGCGTCATCATGGGGCCGGATGTGTGGTCGCCCATCAACACCCAGAACACGGCGCTGACACGGGCGGCGGCACTGACCTACTATTATATTCGCATGGGGTTCCCTTTGCAGGGGCTGGAGATTGACCGCTACGGGGACATTCTGAGCGGATACTTGACGCAGAAATGCGTGAAGCATCTCGGACATGGCATCCGGATCGGCACGCCCATCCTGGATCACCGCCGGTCGCCTCACAACCTGTTCAAGGATCTTTACCATGAACTGGCAGGCATGGTGCTGCTCGAGGAACTGGTGCCCTGGTTGCGGGAAGAAAAGTTGTCGGGCTCAACCTATCCGGAAGCCTATGCGTGCCTGGCCGAAGGCCTCGCCAACGCGACCGGCAAGTTCAAGGGCTTCATTTGGGACCAGGGTGGCCGAGAGTTCCTGGCCGACACGGCACGCTGCATGAAAATCTGGGGCAAGGCGGTCGCATCCATCGGCTGACGAACGGCGCCCGCCTGCCACAACGAAAAACAAGGGAGCCTGCCGATGATCTTAGCTGAATACAGAGGACGACAGTCCCGCGGACATTTATGAAAGCGTTGACCCATGAGCAAATCTGAGCATGACGCACGCGCCGCCACAGGACGCGGCGCGGAAGCGCATTACGAGCGGCCCTGGTACCGCAGCGCGGCGGCGGTGCTGGCAGGCCGCAACATGCGCGGCCTGCGCTGCCTTGACCTCTGCGCGGGCAACGCGGAGTTCGCCGAAATTCTGCGCGACCGTTTCGCCATGCAGGTCACCTGCGCCGACTACGCGCCGGCCCATCTGGCCCATCAGGCGTCACTCGGCTTTGACACCTGGACCGTGGACCTGGATGCCGACTCCGCCGAAGTCGACCGGGTGGCCCAGACCCGCGCCGGCACCTTCGACCTGGTCGTTTCGCTGGCCACGATCGAGCACATCTTCGACTCGGACAATTTCCTGCGCCTGTGTCACACCGTCCTCAAGCCCGACGGGCTGTTGCTGGTGAACACGCCCAACATCGCCTTTGCCGGCTACCGCCTCTACTCTAGCTTCAGCGGCAACCGGCCCTTTGGCGAGGGCCACCATGTGCGCTTCTGGGATTTCCGCTTTCTGCGGACGAATCTCTTCCTGAACGGCTTCCGCGTGGCCGAGGACGCGCGCCGGTTCCACGCGCTGCCGAACGATACGCTGACGCGCGCCTTCCGCGGCCGGCCCACCGCCGCGGCCGCCGTGGCATGGCTGTTTCATGCGTGCGCATTCCTGCAACATCTGCCCGGCGGCCGGCAATGGTTCGCGGATGAACTAACGGTCCTGGCGCAGAAGGAGGCGGCGTATCCGATCGGCTTCTCGCTCGGGCGGGTGCAAGCGCTGCTCGCCCAACTCCACGGCCGTCCGGAGGCGGCGGCGGCCGTGCAGCGGCTGCGGGAAGCGCGCCGATGCGGCTGGCTGGATGAGCATCTCGTATTGGCCAACGTCGTGGACCAGCTGCCCCCATGAACACCCCGCAGATCATCGGCATCGTCCTGATCAAGAACGAGGACCTGTTTATCGAAACGGTCCTGCGCAACGTTCTCGATTTCTGCGATCGCATCATCGTGGCCGACAACCATTCAACCGACGGCACGCCGGCCATCGTCCAGCGGCTCGCGGCCGAGTTTCCCAAGATCGCCTACCGCGAGGTGGATCATCCCTCGGAATCGCACGACCTGATCGCGGGGTATGCCGGCGGCCCGAACTGGATCATCGGCGTGGACGGGGACGAAGTGTATGACCCCCAGGGCCTGGTCCGGCTGCGCGCCGACTTGCTGGCGGGAACCTACCGCGACGCCTTCAAGCTCTTGGGCAATGCGCTCAACGTGCGCGAACTCGACCGGGAGCAGCATGTCGCCCGCGGGCATCTCGCGCCGCCGTGCCGCAGCATGACCAAGCTCTACAATTTCGGCGCCATTGCCGCCTGGCCTCCGCCGTGCCCGGAACGTCTGCACGGCGGCCAGATCACCTTCCAACCCGGCTTCACCGAACAAGCCGTCCGCCAGCTCCATCACGAGTATACGTGGGAGCAATCGCCCTTCCGCTGTCTGCACCTGTGCTTCACCCAGCGCAGCAGCCTCGACACCCGCCACGGCGCCAAGGTGAAAATCCGCAAAGGCGTGGGCGAAGGCGGGATGTGGGCCTATAATTTCCGGTCGTGGCTGCTCTCGCTTTTCGGGCGCGCGGACATCCCCTATTTCAAGCGCGATTTTTACATGCGCGGCCCCGTCGTGGAAAAGGACCTGCGCGCCTTCGGGCTGTGAGGGGCCGCACACATAAAAGGAATCAATCCTATGGTCAAACTTAAAGTGCATTTCACGGGTGGCGAGGGGATCAACTGGGCGCTCGACCACGACATCCTCCATTTGACGCGGCTCTCCAAGGAATTCGTGGAGGTGGTTCCACTGGAGAAGGCGGATATCATCCACTCTGTCTTCTGGCACTCGCTGCTGGATATTCCCCGGAAGCATCTGGCCAACAAATGCGTGATTGCCAGCATTGCGGACAAGCCGCACATCATGTTTTCCCGCCCGGACTATCTCAAGGTCCGCGAGCTCGTCGACATCTGGCTTTGCGAGTATTACGACTCGCTCAATTTCGTGAGCAACTGCGGGCTGCCCTGCATGCTCTTCCCGGACGCGATCGATGTTGAGCAGTTCGCCCCACCCCGGCAGCGGGCGGAAAGCACGGCGGCGTTAAAAGCCCGGCTGGGGATCCCCCAGGACCGGTACTTGATCGGGAACTTCCACCGGGATTCCTCGGGGGCTGACCTGTCGGTGCCGAAGAAGCAGAAAGGCGCCGACCTGCTGCTCGAGGTGGCCACCATCGCGCACCGGCAGGGGCTGCCCGTCCATTTTCTGCTGGCGGGGCCGCGGCGGCACTGGATACGCAGGGGGTTCAAGGAGCGCGGCATTCCTTACACCTTTCTGGGACAGGAACTGGCCAAAGACGATCTCCAGGAGAACACGCTCAACCTCGACGACATCGCAAAGCTGTACCAAGGCTTGGATGCCTACGTCATATCGAGCCGCTGGGAAGGCGCGCCCAATTCGGTGCTGGAATGCGCCGCCAGCAAGACGAAAGTGATCAGCACCCGGGTGGGACAGTCTCCCGATATTCTCTTCAGGAACCAAATCTTTGAGGACGCAGTGGGCGGGGCGCGGTTGCTGGCGCAAGACATCCGAGACCAACACCTCGCGGCCACGGTGGACGCGGCCTATGAGCGCATCCACACCTTCAATACCTACGCAGCGATTGCCGGCCGGCTGAAATACATCTACGAGCAGGCGCGCACGAACACCTCGCCGAAACGGGCCGGCCGGCCGCTGGCGGCCCGGCGCTCCGGCCTGGCGGCGCTCTTCGCGGGCGGGCGCGAACCCGCCCCCCTGCCCGGGCGCGAGGAACGGGACGCGCAGATCCGGCAACGGGTGGGCGGAAAAAAGAAACTGACCTTCGCCCTCTGGAACGATTTCCGCCCGCCGCCCTATGGTGGCGGCAATCAATTCATGATCGCGCTGGAGGGCGCCCTGCAGCGCAAAGGGATGGCGGTCCTCCGCAATACCGGGGTGGGCGCCGATGCCCATGTCATTCAATCCATCTGGTTTGACCGGGCACAATTTGACCGGGAGCGTGAAGCCGGGGCGGTGGTCATCCACCGGGTCGATGGGCCGATTCAATTGTACCGAGGGGATGACGCCAAGAGCGATGAAACCTGCTACGAGATCAACCGGCAGCTGGCGGATGTGACCGTGATGCAAAGCGGCTGGAGCATGGGCAAGACCTATGACCTGGGCTTCAAGCCGTTCCGCCCTGTCCTGATGTGGAACGGTTGTGATGCTTCCATTTTCAACCGGGAAGGCCGGCTTCCCTTTGACCGGAAACGCAAAATCCGGTTGGTCTCAACCTCGTGGTCCGACAATCCGCGCAAGGGCAAGGAGACCTATAAATGGCTGGATGAGCATCTCGACTGGGAGCGCTACGAATACACGTTTGTCGGCCGCATCAACGAGAACTTTGCGCATATCCGGGTGTTGGAGCCGGTGGATTCGAAAACCCTCGCCGGCATTCTGAAACAGCAGGATGTGTTCATCACCGCCAGCCAGCGCGATCCCTGTTCCAACGCGCTGGTGGAAGCCTTGAGCTGCGGGCTGCCCGCGGTTTATTTCAACGACGGCGGGCATCCGGAACTGGTGGAATTTGGCGGCTCCGGTTTTCGCGAGAAAGAGGAGATCCCCAAGCTGCTGGAGCGCCTCGTCGAGAATTACGAGTCCTTCCAGCACAACATCTGGGTGGACAGCATGGACGAGCTGGCCCAGAAGTATATCGACTGCGTCTGGTATGCCGGAGAGCTCGGTTGAAGCCGGTGCCGAGGGGCGGACGGGGTTCGCATGTCGTGTTCCCGTGGAGGTTCCATGATCCCACCTAAAGCCGTTCACCAAGCGGGCGGCAATCATTTCGACGATCTGCGCCTGGATGTGGCCGCCTCCATTCAAGCGCAAGAGGAATGGTTGCGGGCCGTCGCCAAACGTCCGGTGCAGCGCTCGTGGCTCGCCTGCCAGTCGGCCCTGCTGCGGTATCGCCTCCTGCAGCGCGCGGGGGCTTGGGAGCCCTGGGTCAACCTGGGCCTCGAGGGGGCTTGGTTCCATGAGTTCGCGGACTACTGGCACCGTGTGCTGGCCGGCCGTCCGCTGACCGTCATGGACTTCCACCAGCTGCGTTTTCTGTATCGGTGCCGCTTCCAGCGGGACGCCTCCTTGTCCTGGAGCACACCGCAGGAACATGTCGCGAACTGGCAGGATGCCTGTGGCCTTTTCTCCGTCTTTCAGTTCGTGTACCGCGAGGCGTTGCAGCCCGTCCGTTCGTGGGAGCTCTTGCGGCTGCTCAAGCCCGGCATGCGCATCCTCGAGTACGGCTGCGCCGGGGCGCCGATGTATCGGACGTGGCGCCGTTTCGGCAGCAGCACGCCGGCCGACTGGGTCCTGGCCGACATCCCCGGTTTCCCGTATCATTATTCGCGGCATGTGTTCGCGGCGGATGCTCCGGTCCGCTTCTGTACGATTGCCACTGACCGTTTTGACGATCCCCTCCACGGTGTTGATAAACCCTTCGACCTGATCATCGTGCAGGAGGTTTTTGAACATCTGCATCGACCGCGTTTCATTGCCGAGTACCTCCTCGAGCGGTTGCAGCCCAAGGGTCTCATCTTCTTTGACTACATCGCGAGCGAGGCGCACGGCCTGGACACTCCTGCCGGCATGCAGGAAAGGACGGAAACGTTGCGCTACCTTGCCCAGCGGCTGGACGTCGTCCAGGGACAACTCAGCCCGGATGGCGACCTGAAAGGCCTGTGTATCGGGCGGAAGAAATAAGGCGAAGCCCGAAGATCCGCTCACATGCGAAGTCATTTCCAAGCACTACTGAACGCCGCGCTCCGGTTGCCCGTCGAACTGCGCGAACGGCTGCGCTGGAGGCGCGGAGCGGCATCCGGCGGCGCCAAGATCTTCTACGGCTTTGACCGCCTGCCGGCCCCCCACGAACTCGGCCACGGCGGCATCATCAAGGTGCAAGATTTGCAGCGCCGGTTTCCGAACACGCCTCGCGCCGCCAACCTGCTTTATCTCATCAGCAGCTACCAGCCGCTCTTCGCGCCGCGCCTCGTCACGCTGGCCCGCCGTGCCGGCGCGCGCTTCGTCCTCAACCAGAACGGCGTTGCCTATCCCGGCTGGTATGGCCCCGACTGGGAGCGCTCCAACGCGACGATGCGCGAACTGCTCCGGCAGGCCGATCACGTCGTCTACCAAAGCCGGTTCTGCCAGCAGACCGCCGATCGTTATCTCGGCCCAGCTGCGTGCCCGAGCGAAATTCTGCTCAACCCCGTGGACACCACGGTCTTCACACCCGCAAAATGCGATCCTGCGCCCGGCCGTTTTGTCATCCTGCTCGCCGGCAGCCACGGCACCTTCTCCCGGGCGCAAGTGGCCGTGGATGCCCTCGCCGAGCTGCTGCCACGGCTGCCCGAGGCACGGCTTGTCATCGCCGGACGCTGTGCCTGGCGCGACGATTTCGCCGCCGCGCAGTCCGAACTGCGTGCCTATGCCGAAAAGCGCGGCGTTGGCGCGGCGCTGGAGTTGCGCGGCCCGTATCCCCAGACTGCGGCTGTCGCGTTGCTGCAAAGCGCGCACGTCCTGTTGCACACCAAATACAACGACCCCTGCCCCCGCCTCGTCGTCGAGGCGCTCGCCTGCGGTTTGCCCATCGTCTATTCCGCCACCGGGGGCGTTCCCGAACTCGTCGGCGAGGGTGCCGGCAGCGGAGTGAGCGGCCCGCTCGACTACGAGCAGGAACACCCGCCCTGCCCCGCCGCTCTGGCCGCAGCACTACGGCAGGTCGCAGGACGGCGGGCAGAGTTTGCCGCCGCCGCGCGCGCGCGCGCCGTCACCGCGCTCGACGTCCAGCCGTGGCTGCAGCGCCACGCGGAGATTTTCCAAGGGTTGCTCACGCCCTGACCCGTAGCTTCCCAAGGTTGGAAACCAAGCCCAGCGCATGAACCTCGCCATTCTGCTTTCGACCTGCGACGCCTATGCACCGGTCGCGCGCTTCACCCACGCACGGCTCGACACGTGCTGGGCGGACCATCCGCCGGTCTGGTTCTGCGGGCTCACCGCGGCGGCGGACGACGTTCTGCCCTTCACCGGCGACGCCCGCGACTGGATCGGCATCACGCACCAAGCCGTCGCGGCGCTCGCGGCGCGCGGCGTGGAGTGGCTCTATTTGATTCTGGACGACCATCCGCCGTTCGGTCCATGCCAGGCCGATTTTCTCAACCGCGTGCTGCCGGCCAATGCGGCCGCGCTCGGCGCAATCCAGGTCAACCTGCTCGGCTGGGATCAGTTCCAGCCGCAGTCCGGCACGGTGCTGGGCCGCGAGCACTTGTGGTGGCAGCGCAACGCGGAAGACTTCCGCTGGAAGTTCAGCCTGCACCCGGGTTTCTGGCATGCGCCGACACTCCGCGACATCCTGGCGCAACTGCGCGCGCTGCAGCCGACCACCCTCAGTGCGCGGGCCTTCGAAAGCGGGGCCGACGCCGCGGCGCGCGCGCTCGACCCCGCCCTGTGTGGACGCACCTTCCGCATTTGCGGGGATGCCTTCAGCGCGGGCCGGCGCTGGCATGAGCGCCGCCGCACGCGCGCGGCGGCCAAGCTGGCGCTGCACGTGGCGCGGCTGCTCGCACGCCTCGGCGGCGCGCGGACACTGCAAAAGCTCGACGACCGCCTGCAGCCCTATTTCCGTTTCGTGAACGGCCCCTACCCGATGTTCTGGAGCGGGCTGATCAGCCGCGGCCAACTCCATGCCGCGGCCCTGGACTTTCTCGAACGCACCGGCGCGACGGATGTCGCACGGAGCATCCGCAACCTGCCCCCGGTACGCTGACCATGCCCAAACCACCTGCCATCACGGTGCTGATGCCGGTTCACAACGGCGCGCTGTTTCTGCGCGAGTCTGCCGCCAGCATCCTCCAGCAGACGTGCGCCGATTTCGAGTTCCTCATCATCAACGACGGCTCGACCGATGCCACCCCGGACATCCTCGCCGGACTGGCGGCGGCGGATGCGCGGGTGCGCCTCGCCGGCGGCACGGAGCGCCTCGGCTTTTCCGGTGCGCTCAACCGCGGTCTTGAGCTCGCGCGCGGCGAGTTTATCGCGCGCATGGATGCCGACGATATCGCCCTGCCCGACCGCCTGCAGGTCCAGCTCGACTTTCTCCGCGCACATACCGAGGTCGGTCTGTGTGGCGGGCGCGTCGTCACCTTCGGCCTGCGCGCCGGCAGTTTCCACCGCCCGCCGTTAACGGCCGGGGAGACCCTGTGCTACGCGCTGTTCGACAATCCCTTTGCGCATCCGACCGTGCTGTTCCGGCGCGAGCTGTTCGTGCGTCACGGCCTGCAGTTCGACCCCGCCTTCTGTCCGACCGACGACTATGAACTCTGGACACGCTGCCTGCGCCTGTTCCCCTGCGTCAATCTGGACCGGGTCGTGCTGCGCTATCGCATCCACGGCGCGAGCATGAGCGAGGCCGACTGGGGCGAGATGGACCGCCACGCCGCGCGCATCGCCACGCGCGAGCTCTCCGCGCTCGGCCTGCCGGCCGACGACGAAGCCAGCCGCTTCCATCGCAGCCTCGGCCGCGGCCGCTGCTTCCCGATCCATCACACGGCCGAGCTCGATCGCGCGGCGGCCTGGCTACGCGCCATCCTCGACGCCAACGGGCGCACCCACCACTATCCCGACGACACCCTGGCGCGAACCTGCGCCGAGGTCTGGTTCCGGGCCTGCTTTCACGCCGGCGCTGTGGGGCTGGCCGCGATGCAACGCTATGCCGCCAACCCGCTGCGCCGTGCGCGCCACACCACCCCGCGTGAATGGCTCGCGCTGGCCGGCAACAGCCTGCTGCACAAAACAACATGAACGCCCCGCTTATCTCCGTCATCATTTGCACGCGCAACCGCGCACGGCTGCTGGACCTCTGCCTGCGCAGCGTTCTGCAGCAGACGGTGCCGCGCGCGCAGTACGAGGTCTTTGTTGTGGACAACGGCTCCACCGACAACACGCCCGCCGTGTGCGCCGCCCATGCCGACGCGGGGGTGCGGTGCATTCTCGAACCGGTGGCGGGCTTGTCGCGGGCCCGGAATGTGGGCTGGCGCTCCGCGCAGGGCGCCGTGGTCGGCTACCTCGATGACGACGGCCAGGCAACGCCCGGCTGGCTGGCCGGGGTCTTGGCGGCCTTTCAGGATGTGCAGCCGACCCCCGCTTGGGCCGGTGGACCGATCGATCTCGACTGGCATGTTCAGCCGCCCGCGTGGCTGGACGCACCTCTGCAGGAATGTCTCGGCGCGCTCGACTTCGGCGACCGCCCCCGCTGGCTGGAAATGCACGAACGTCTGGGCGGCGGCAACAGCTTCTTCCCGCGCGCCCTGCTCGCGGAGCTGGGCGGCTTCGACGAGCGCTTGGGCCGCGTCAACAACCTGCTGCTCTCCGGGGAGGAAACGCAGCTCCAGCGGCGCATCGAGGCGCGCGGCGGACGGCTCTATTACCACCCGGATATTCGCATGCGCCACGACGTGCCTGCGGAGCGTGTCCAGCCCGCGTTTTTCTATCGCCGCTACTATTGGGGCGGCATCACCGACACCCTCATCCGCCGCACGCTCCGCGAGCAGGCGCCGGTCGCGGGCGGCCTGTCGCTGCCCACCTCCGCTGCCGCCGCCAGCCCACACCTCGCCGCGCGCCTGGGCCGTGTCCTGCGGAACGTGCTTGCGGCAGCGGGCGCGGCCGGTCCCGCCGGGCGTATCCGTGGGCGGATTTATATGGCGTATGTGTGCGGCGCGGTGCGCGGTCACTGGTTACCTACAAACTTATCGCCGGTCTCCTGATATGGATATTACAGTCATCATCCCCTGCGGTCGCCCCGGCCGCCTCCCTCCGCTGCTGGCGGCCTTGCGCAACCAAACCGTGCGGCCCGCGGCGATCATCGTCGTGTCCGCCGCGGCCGACACCCAGTCCGGCGCGGTCACCTGGGTGCAAACCCCGGAGCTGTATCCTCCGGGCCGTATGCGGAATATCGGCGCGGCACGCGCCAGGACCTCCCTGCTCGCCTTCATAGATGACGACTGTCTGCCGCCCCCGGAATGGCTGGAGCGCATGCTGCCGATCCTCAACGACGTCACGGTGGGCGGCGTGGGTTGCCGCGTGGCCGCGGCGCGGGATTCCTTTTGGGATCGTTGCGCCGACTATGCCTTGTTCAATTGCTACCAGGGCTACAAGCGCCTGGAATTTGCCTTGGGCTCCGCTGTGCTGGCGGTCCGCGAGGAGGCGTTCCGACAGATCGGCGGCTTTGATGAAAGCCTCTTGGCCTCGGAAGACTGGGACTTCTCCTTAAAACTGCAAAGGGCCGGCTGGCGCTGCTGGTTTGCTCCCGAGGTCGAGGTCCGGCACGACCACGGCCGGGGCCGTTTCGGCGCCATTCTGCGGCAAGCTTTTCTGTCTGGAAGTCGATCGGGGCTGACGGTTTTGCACCGACACTATCAGCATGTGTCATGGCTGGCCCGTCTCTCGGTCCTGTTGGCTTCGCCGTTTCTATATTGGCTCTTGATCCTGCCCTACGCCGTGCTCACCTCCACTTCGCAGACGTTGCCGGCCCTCTTTCGCGAACCGCGCGTCATCGCCTTCTGGCCCATCGTCATGCTGAGCCGCATGGCGTACCATGCCGGCGTTTTAAGGGCGCTCTGCCGTCCGGTTGCCGCACCCTCCGCACAGGCGGCCGACTAAAGAAATGCAAATGAACAACGTGCTGGTCATGTCAGCGGTGCTGACTTCGTTTGCGGCGCTCTACCTGCTGCCAGCCTGGCTGCCGGCCCGGCGCTGGTTCACGTCCGGATCTTGGCCCACGACCGCGCTGGCGGCCTTGCTCCTCAGCTTTGCCGTTCAAAGCTGCTGCGGGCTGATTTGGGGGCGGTGGATGCGTGTGCCTCCAGGCGTGGAAGTCTGGTGGTTTTTTGGCGTTTTCGCTGTCCTCAACCTGACGGCGGTCTGCTGGCCACGCCGTTCGCCTCTGGCCACGCTGACAATTCCCAGACGGGAAGCGTGGGTGCTCGTCGGCATTTTGCTGGTGAGCATGGGCGTGCGCAGTATTCACCCCCTCCAGCATTTGGCGCTGGGGCAGTCGGACGCCTATACGCATCTGACGATGGTCCGCCAGGTGCTCGCATGGGGCTTTATTGGCAACGAGAGTTATCCGTCGGGCTTCGCCTGGATCATGAGCCTGCCGGCCCTCGTGTTCGGCTGGGACCCGTATCATCTGGCCCGCTTTGGCGGCGCCTTCTTTGGGGCGGCCATGGTGTTGGCGGTATATGCGCTGGTGCGCACGGGCAGCGGCTCCGGTTTCGCCGCGCTGTGTGGAGCAGGGCTGGTGGCGTGGTTCCCCGGCTTGATGCTGCTGCTCAAGACGGGCGTCGGCACGTTTGCCAACCAAATCGGCTTCGTGGTGCTGCCGCTGGTGCTGTTGGGCTACCTGTGGGCACGGGTGCCGGAGACGCGCGGCCGCGGCACCCTGTGGTTGGCGGTAGGGTTTGTGTGTCTGGCTTTGACGGTGCCCATGCTGCTGCTGCACGTCTGTGGCGTGATGATTCTCCTGTTCCTGTTCGATGGTCCCTGGACGCGCGCTGCGTTGTGGCGGCGGGGCACGCGGATTCTGCTGCCGTTGGCCGCCGCCTTAGGCCTGCTGGCCATTCACTTGGCGCACGTCACCATCGGGCAGCGCGATGTGACGGTGATCATCCTGGCCTTTGCCGACCAAACGCTCGGCTCTGCGCGCGTGCAGCCGGAGGACTTGACGCCGCTGGCTTCCTTGGCGCTGCTCGCGCGCGATTTCTTTTCCATCAAGCGCTGGGGTTTGCAGGAGCCCTGGTTCGATGCCGCCTTGCTGGGCTTGGGCGTGCTGTTCACCGGCGCCTTGGTGGGCGGCATCCGCCGCCGGCAGCCGCTGCACTTGCTGCTCGGTTGTTGGGGCGGGCTGGCCAGCGTCCAGGTGGCGACCGGCTGGCTGCAGTTCACCGCCTACCAGCGCGAAGGCTGGAGCTTGCTGATCGCCACCGGTGTGCTGGGTGGCGTCATCGCTGGTGAGTTGGGCGCGTGGCGTGCCGGGCTGAAACCCTGGCTGCTGGCAGGTCTCGTGCTCAGCAGCATCTGGACCTTTGTCCATCCACCGGCGCATCCCCTGCTCAACAGCAGCGCGGAGGAGGAATTGATCCGCTCGATCAGGCTGCTACATAAATACCCGCAATGGGCGTCACCGAGTGACGCCGCCACCACTGCGCTACGCGCTTTCCTGGCACAGCAACTCGACGTCCGGAAACCGGTCGCGGTATGCTCCCGCTCGCTGGTGCAGGCCGAGGTCTTTCGGGCCGTCACCGGACGCAACCCGCAACTGGTCTTCAACCGGATCACCGTGAACCATCCGCTCTCCAAATTCATGGCCATGGGCGACCAGTTTCTGGTGGTGCTGGACGAACAGGAAGACCTGTCCCAGCATGCCTTCGGCGTCTTCGGCAACGTCAGCCCGGCCTTGCGGCAGAACTTTATCGAACAGCAGCAGCGGCGTTACGCCACCAACCGCGCCATGGAGGCCTATGTGGCCGGCTTGCCGCGCGTTGACTGGCAGGTGGCCGAGCACACCATCAGCCCTCAACTGCGGATGATCGTGGTCCGGCGCGCAACGGCCGCGCCCGCGCCAGGGGGGGAAAGGTGAGCATGCCTGCCGTCGTGCTCGCCCTGGCCGTGCTGGCAACCCAAGTGGTGGTGTATACGCTGCCGCCATGGCTGGCGGTGCGCCGCTGGGTGGTGGCCGGACCGTGGCCGCTGACGCTGCTCGTCGCACTGCTCCTCGGCCTGACCAGTCAGAGCTTGTGCGGTATCCTCTGGAGCCGTTGCGTCCCGGGCGCGGCGGGTGGCGAGGTCGCGGTATACCTCGGCTTCTGGTTGTTGCTGGCGCTGGCCGCGACGGTTCGGCGTTCGCCGCCTGCCCGCAGATCGGCAGCTGTGCCGCTGACGCTGCGGGAGAACGCAGGCCTCGTCGGCATCCTGCTCCTGGCGCTGGCGGTGCGCAGCCTGCATCCGCTGCACGTGTGGGCGCTCGGCCAGTCGGACGCCTACACGCACTTGACCATGCTGCGCGAACTGCTGGCCGATGGCCGGCTCGCCAACAGCGGCTATCCGCCCGGCTATGCGTGGACGCTGGCCTTGCCCGCGGCGCTCTCCCGATTGGACGCCTATTTTGTCGCGCGGTTCGGGGGCGCCTTCTATGGCGCGGCGCTGGTGCTGGCGGTGTATGCCTTGGTACGGTTCGGCTGCGGCCGCCCGCGCGCGGCGCTCTTCAGCGCCTTTTTCGCGGCCTGCTTTCCAGGGCTGATGTTGTTGCTCAAGACCGGTGTCGGCACCTTCGCCAACCAGCTGGGGCTGCTGTTGGTGCCCTGCGTTTTCCTGGGCTTGTTGCTGGCGCATCGCGAACCGCCCGCGCGACGTCTTGCTTGGCTCCTGATGGCCACAGCCCTGCTGGGACTGCTGCTGGCCGTCCCCATGATGGCGCTCCAAACGCTCCTCGTTTTGTTGAGCGCGCAAATGGTGTTCATAGCCTGGCGCAGCGCGGCCGACCGCCGGCGCGTGGCTCACCGGCTCCTGTGGCTCGTGCCGGCGCTGCTGGCGCTCGGCGTAGTCCCGTTGCTGGGTGCGGGCCGGGTGTGGCTGGCCCGCTCGGTGATGGTGATGACCCAGGCCGAGGAAACCTTTGTCGCCCCTCTTCCACTTGCCCCGGGATGCTCCTGGACCAGAGTGCTGGAGGTGGGCTCAGCCCTCGCGCAGCTGGTGCGGGATTTTCTCCACATCAAGCGCTGGGGCTTCCATCATCCGCTGTTCGATGTCGCCTTGTTGGCAATGCTCGCTTTCTTTCTGGGGGCGCTGGTGTGGGGCTTCAGGAAACGTCGGCCGGGCTGGCTGTTGCTTGGCTTCTGGGGCGCTCTGGCCAGCGTGCAAACGGCGACGGGATTTCTTCAGTTCACCGCCTACCAGCGCGAAGGCTGGAGCTTGCTCATCGCCGTCGCCTGCCTCGGCGGACTGGTCGCCGATGTGTTCTGGCATTGGTCGCGTTGGTTCCGTCCGGTCATCGCCATTGGCTTGGCCTGCTCCGCCGGCTGGACGCTGGCCCATCCTCCGCTGCATACGTTGACCAACAGCACGGCCGAGGAGGAACTGGTGCACATCGCGCGCCTGTTGCGTTCCTATCCGGTGCTCACACCCGATGCTCACGCCGCCACGGAAGACCTGCGCCGGTTCCTGCTCACCCGCCTGGCAACGAACCAGCCTCTGGCCGTCATAACGCGCCCGCTGATGCAGGAGTGCATGCTGGCTGCCGTCGCCGGCTCAAACACGGCGGTGGCCTTTTCAAGGGGCGAAGTCTACCGCACGGCCCAGGTTGAGCTTACCAACGCCCCTCAGACTTTGCTGTTGTTGGACCAACGTCCTTCCGGCACGGGCGTCAACCTGGAGTTGCTGGCCAAAGTCAGCCCCGAACTCAGCCGCGACTACTGGCGTCGACAAAACCTTAGCTACTACGTCAATGAAGGCCTCGTTCATTGCGCGGGCAGACTCGCGCCACAGGCCTGCCGGATGGAAGCGCATGCCGTCACGGACCGTTTGCGGGCGCTCGTTGTGCGCCGTACCACTTCAAACCTCCCTCCGGTAACGAAGGCGCAGCCCTCGACCACACACGCGGATGCGCCAGAGTTGGAAGGCTCAAGCCAAGGCGGCAATCGCCCAGCCGGATTGCAGGCAACAGCAGCCGGGGGCCTTGAAGAAAAGGGAAAAACGATGTCGGTGAATGTGGGCGGCGGTATCAAGATGGAGTTCGTCTGGATTCCGCCGGGCGAGTTCGTGATGGGCAGCCCTGTGGGCGAAAGAGGCCGGTCTGATGACGAGGGCCCCCAGCACCGGGTGACTATCTCCCATGGATTTTGGATGGGGAAATATGAGGTCACACAAGAGCAATGGGCCCAGGTGATGGGAGGCCATCCCAGCTATTTCGAGGGAGCGCAGCGTCCCGTGGAACTGGTGAGTTGGAACGACTGTCAGGAATTTATCCAGAAGCTGAATGCAAAGTTTCCCATGGATGGCGCGCGGAAATTTTCTTTGCCGACAGAAGCCGAATGGGAGTACGCCTGCCGGGCTGGTACAAAGGAACGCTTTTACACCGGTGATTCGGACATGGAACCGGACCGCATAGGTTGGAACACGGCCATCAGCGAGGGCAAAACGCATCCCGTCGGGGGCAAGTTGCCGAACGCCTGGGGGTTGTACGACACCTGCGGGAATGTAGGGGAGTGGTGTCAGGACTGGTACGCTAAGGATTATTATGCGGGCAGTCCACATTCGGATCCACCGGGACCGCTGACGGGGTCGGAACGGCTTGTGCGCGGCGGATCATGGTTCTTCAGCGTGCAGACTTGCCGCTCCGCGAGCCGCGATGGCTTCGTGCCTGACTATCGGTATAGTAACCTTGGTTGTCGGCTTGTGGTTCGCTGAGCGCTGGCGCTTGAGAGATAGAACGATGCAAGATGTCTTCATGGCTGTCGCCGTGCCGGTCACGCAGGGGTTGCTCTATGCGCTGCCGCCATGGCTGGCCGTGCGCCGCTGGTCGGTGGCCGGTCCTTGGCCGCTGACCCTGCTCCTGTCCCTGCTGTTGGGCCTGATCAGCCAAAGCCTGTGCGGTTTCGTCTGGAGCCGCTTCGTCCCGGGCGCGGCAGCCGGCGAGGGCATGGTGTATCTCGGCTTCTGGTTGCTGCTGGCGCTGGCCGCGACGGTACGGCGCTCGCCACCAAGCCGACTGCCGATGGATGCTCCCCTGACAGCCTGGGAGAGCGCGGGCCTGATCGGCATCCTGTTCCTGGCGCTGGCGGTGCGCAGCCTGCATCCGCTGCAGACGTGGGCCCTCGGCCAGTCGGACGCCTACACGCACTTGACGATGCTGCGCGAACTGCTGGCCGATGGCCGGCTCACCAACAGCGGCTATCCGCCCGGCTATGCGTGGACGCTGGCCCTGCCTGCGTCCCTCTTCAGTCTGGACGCCTATTTTGTGGCGCGGTTCGGCGGCGCCTTCTATGGCGCGGTGCTGGTGCTGGCGGTGTATGCCCTGGTGCGGTTCGGCTGCCTCCGCGCGCGCGCGGCGCTCTTCAGCGCCTTTTTCGCGGCCTGTTTCCCGGGGCTGCTGCTGCTGCTCAAGACCGGTGTCGGCGTTTTCGCCAACCAGCTCGGACTGCTGTTGGTGCCGTGCGTTTTTCTGGGACTGCTGCTGACGCATTACGCGCCGCCCATGCGGCGCGTCGTGTGGCCCCTGGTGGCCGCCGCGCTGCTCGGGTTGCTGCTGGCCGTCCCGATGATGGCGCTGCAAGCCATCCTCATGGTGGTGGTCACGCAACTTTTGTTCCTCGCCTGGCACAGCGCCGCCGACCGGCAGCGCGTGGCGCGCCGCCTGTTGTGGTTGCTCCCGGCGGCGGCCGTCGGTCTGCTCCCCTTGCTGGGCGTCGGCCGGATCTGGTTGTCACGGTCGGCGGTCGTGCTGACCCAGGGCGACGAAGCGTTCGTCGCTGCGTCCATCCATCCGGATACGCTGGGCGTGGGCCCGGCCCTGCTGCTGCTGGTGCGTGACTTCTTCGGCATCAAGCGCTGGGGCTTCCACCAGCCGCTGCTCGACGTGGCCTTGTTGGTCTTGCTCGCGCTCTTTCTGGCCGCAACCGTGTGGGGCTTCCGGCAGCGCCGGCCGGGCTGGTTGCTGGTCGGCTGCTGGGGTGCGCTCACCGCCGTGCAAACGGCGACAGGTTTCCTCCAGTTCACGGCCTACCAGCGCGAGGGCTGGAGCCTGCTCATCGCCCTGGCCTGCCTCGGCGGGCTGGTCGCTGAGGGGCTCTGGGGCTGGCGGCGTTGGTTCCGTCCGCTCATGGTGGCCGGGCTGGCCTGCTCCGCCGGCTGGACGCTGGCCCATCCGCCGGCGCACACGTTGAGCAACAGCACGGCCGAGGAGGACCTGATCCACATCGTGCGCATGCTGCGCACGTACCCCGTGCTGCCCCCCGACGCCCATGCCGCCACGGAGGGGCTGCGCCAACAGCTCCTGGCGCACCTGGCGACCAACCGCCCCCTCGCCGTCATGACCCGCCCGCTGATGCAGGAGTTCATGCTCAGCGCCGTCGCCGGCGCCAATACGAACCTGAGCTTTTCCAAGGCCGCCGTCTACCGCACCGCCCCGTCCGATCTGGAGCGCGAGGCTCAGACGCTGGTGCTGCTGGACCAACGCCCCACCCCTGCCCTTGGCCAGCTGGACCTGTCCGCCAACGTCAACCCCGAGGTCATGCGCAACTACCTCCGCCAGCAGGATCGCGATTACGACGTGAACGAGTGCATTGCCAGCTGCATCCAACGGCTCGCGCCCCCGACGGCCTGGCGGATCGAAAAATTCCAGGTCACAGACCGCCTGCGCGCGCTGCTGGTCAGCCATGCCGCGCCCGTAGCGCACACCCCTTGAGCTGGACGCGGACGGCGCAGCCGCCGACGGGCCGGCGCTCGAAATCCCGAGCACCGGCCCGTTGTGTTTTCCCGGCCCCTGCCAGACGGGGTGAAATACCTCTTGCGCCGCGGCCGTTCGCTGGTATAGTCCGCGCCCAGTTCTTCTGACGAAGAACGGAAGCGAGTGCGGCCCGGCCTCTCGGGTCCGCCAAAGCGGATTGAGGTGCACATGGTGTGCGGCTCTAATAACGGAGGATAGTAGTATGGCCAGCAATGTGACGGGCCAAGCCCGTCTGACAGTCAACGTGCAGGATCTGCTCGACGCCGGTCTGCATTTCGGTCACCAGACCAAGCGGTGGAATCCCAAAATGAAGCGCTATATCTTTGGCGCGCGCAACGGGATTTACATCATCGACCTCGAAAAAACCCTCGACTGCATGCGCACCGCGCTGCAGTTCATCTATGAGACGGTCGCCCGCGGCCGCCAGGTGCTGCTCGTCGGCACCAAGCGCTCCGCGCAGGACCCGATCAAGTCGCTCGCCGAGCGCGTCAAGATGCCCTACGTCACCACGCGCTGGCTCGGCGGCACGCTGACGAACAACCAGACCGTGCGCCGCAGCGTCGTGCGCCTGCGCGAGATCCTGAAGATGGAAGCCGATGGCACCATCAACGAGAAGCCGAAAAAGGAAATCGCCAAGCTCCGCCGCGAGCTGGAGAAGATGAAATTCAACCTGACCGGCATCGCGGACATGGAGAAGCTCCCCGGCGCGGTCTTCATCATGGACATCGGCTGCGAGTCCAACGCGGTCAACGAGGCCAACCGCCTCAAGATCCCCGTCGTCGCCGTCGTGGACACCAACTGCGATCCCGACGCGATCGATTATCCAATCCCCGGCAACGACGACAGCATGCGCTCGATCCAGCTCGTGCTCGACGTGGTCGGCCAGGCGATCGAACAGGCGCAGGCCGAGTACAGCCGCATCGCCGCCGAGGAGCAGCGCAAGCGCGCCGCCGCGGACGCGAAGGCGAAGCTGGAAGAGGAAGAGCGCAAGGCCAAGCAGGCCGTCGCCCGCAAGGCCAAGGCCGATGCCGCCAAGGAAGCCATGAAGGCCCCGCCCGCCAAGGCCAAGGAAGCCGGCGAGAAGAAGCCCGTCGTCAAGGCCGAGCCGAAAGCCGAAGTGAAGGCCGAAGCCAAGGTCGAGGACAAGCCCGCCGCGCCGCAGGCGTGAGCGGATCCGAACCGAACTACAATTGAAGGAAGCGTCATGGAAATCAGTGCAGCAATGGTCAAGGTATTGCGCGACGAAACCAACGTCGGCATGATGGAGTGCAAGAAGGCCCTCGTGGAGGCCGACGGCGACAAGGAGAAGGCTGTCAAGCTTCTCCGCGAGCGCGGGCTCGCCATCGCCGGCAAGAAGGCGTCGCGCGTCGCGAAGGAGGGCAACATCGCCTCCGAGATCTACAACGGCGGCAAGACCGGCATCATGCTCGAGGTCAACTGCGAGACCGACTTCGTCACCCGCAACGACAGCTTCAAGGACCTCGTCGTCCAGCTCGTCGGCATCGCCAAGGGCATCACGGGCTCGCTCGCCGAGACCGCGAAGGACCTCGTCGTGTCCAAGATCGCCTCCATCGGCGAGAACATCATCGTCCGGCGCAACGTCCGTTACGACGCGCAGGGCGAGGGCATCATCGCCAGCTACATCCACCTCGGCGGCAAGGTCGGCGTGCTCGTCGAAGTCGGCTGCGGCAAGGCCGAGACCGCCGCGAACGCCACGTTCAAGGAACTGGTCAAGGACATCACGCTGCACATCGCCGCGTGCAACCCCGGCTACCTCGTCCGCAAGGACGTGCCCGAGGCCGTGCTCGCCGCCGAGAAGGACATCTACGCCAAGCAGGTTCTCGGCAAGCCCGCGAACATCGTCGAGAAGATCGTCGTCGGCAAGCTGGAGAAGTTCTACGGCCAGTCCTGCCTCGTCGAGCAGGCGTTCGTGAAGGACCCGGACCAGACCGTCACCGAACTCCTCGCCGCCAAGGGCAAGGAACTCGGCGACGAGCTCGCCATCCGGCGCTTCACCCGCTTCCAGGTCGGCGTGGAGTAAGCACCAGCAGCAACCACGCGGTTCACGGCGGCCGGCTTTCCAGACCTTGGAAAACGGCCGCCGTACTTTTTCCAAGGCTTGGAAAAAGTTGCAGTTCCGGTTTCCAATGTTTGGAAAACCCTGGGTGAGACATGAAAAATATCGGCGCAATTTTCGATTGGGATGGCGTGGTCGTGGACTCCGCGCGGCTGCATGTGGAAAGCTGGCAACAGCTCGCCAGCGAGGAGCACTACCCCGCCCCGGACGTCCCCGGCCTCGGCGGGCTCGGCATGAAGAACGAGAAGGTCATCGCCGAGCTGTTGCAATGGACGCAGGACGCCGGCGAGATCAAGCGCCTGATGCGCCGGAAGGAAATCCTTTTCCGCGAGCGCATCGCGAGCGGCGGCATCGACGCGATCCCCGGCGTCATTAATTATCTCCACCAGCTCAAGGACGCCGGCATCCCCGCCGCCGTCGGCTCCTCCGCGCCGCGCGCCAACGTCGAAGCCTGCATCGCGAAGCTGGGGCTGCTCGGCCTATTCGCCGCCAGCATCACCGCGGAGGATGTCGCGCACGGCAAGCCCGACCCGGAAGTCTTTCTCAAGTGCGCGGCGGGCCTCGGCCGCGCGCCGGCCGACTGCGTCGTGTTCGAGGACGCGCCTGCGGGCGTCGAGGCGGCGCTCGCGGGCGGCATCCGCGTCATTGGCGTCCTCTCCAACCGCACGCTGGAGCAACTCCCCGGCGCCGCGCGCTACATCCACTCTTTCGCGGAAATCTCCCCGGCCACGCTGCGCGAAGTGCTGGGCTGAGGTGTTCGCCCCAGGCTTGCCGCCGTCCCACCAGGAGCACGCAGGATGAAAAGTTGGCGCGGTTGTGCGGTAACCGTGTTGGGTCTTTGGGGGGCGCTGCAGCCCGGTCCCGCAGTTGCGGGCCCCGCCGGCAAGGTGACCATGGAGCTGGCGGACGTCATCGGCGTCACCCATGTAGGCGGCTGGTATAACTTCACCAGCAAGGATTATCTGACCGAGGGTGCAGACGCGATTGCCGGGCTGGGCGTCCGTGTCATCAAGCTCTGGCTGAACGAGCGCTACGCGGACG
>CAIWHP010000230.1 GCA_903912445.1 uncultured Lentisphaerota bacterium | reverse complement strand
TTCAACCGGCACGCCTTCACGGGCGGGGGCAGCGCCGACTGGTCCGGGCTGGGGCTGAGCTGGCTGGTGACGGTGGTCGTCCTGGTCAGCGGCCTGTTCCTGTTCAACAAGGTCCAACGCACCTTTGTGGATACGATATGAGCGAGCCCGCCATCTCCGTCCGTAACCTTTCCAAGTGTTACCAGTTGGGCATGATCGGCCGGCATACGCTGGTGGACGAGGCCCAGTACTGGTGGCACAAGCTGCGCGGACGCGACCCGCGCGAGCATTTCAGCAAGGTAGGCCACACGGTCACCGAGGCCCGTAAAGTCGAGGCCGAACGCAAGGGGTCCGAACAGTTCTGGGCCTTGAAGGACGTTTCTTTCGATGTTCAACCGGGCGAAGTCCTCGGTCTCATCGGGGGCAATGGCGCCGGCAAATCAACGCTGCTAAAAATCCTCACCCGCATCACCGCGCCGACCTCCGGCGAGGCGGAGATCAACGGACGTGTCGGCTCGTTGCTGGAAGTCGGCACCGGTTTTCATCCCGAGCTGACCGGGCGCGAGAACGTTTACATGAACGGCACGATTCTCGGCATGAAGAAACGCGAGATTGATCGCCGCTTCGACGAAATCGTGGCCTTTGCAGAGATTGATCAATTTCTGGATACCCCGGTCAAACGTTACTCGAGTGGCATGTACGTCCGCCTGGCCTTTGCCGTGGCCGCCCACCTGGATCCCGAAATCCTGATTGTGGACGAGGTCCTGGCGGTGGGGGATGCGGCCTTCCAAAAGAAATGCTTGGGCAAGATGGGTGCCGTGGCCCGGGAGGGGCGCACGATTCTCTTTGTCAGCCATAATATGGCGGCCATTGAAAACCTGTGCAGTCACTGCCTGCAACTACAGGCTGGAACCGTCGCGGGGAACGGAGTGACAGACGAGATCATCGCCCGGTATCTGCGCAAGGCGCTGGACGCGACGGGTGCCGTGAAAGGGCTGAGCGAGCGCACCGATCGATCGGGCTCGGGCGCGGTGGTCTTGACCGACTTCCAGCTCGAGGACGCCACCGGACATCCGGTAGCCGCACTGCAAAGCGGTGCAGATGCCATCCTGGCCTTTACCCTTGCGAACCGTACAGGGGCCCCCGTGCAGCATCTGGATGCCGGCTTTTCGATTCATGACACCGCGGGCCATCAGGTGCTCGCCATTCTGTACAGTTCCTATCAAAGCCAGGAATGGGTGCTGACTTCCGCGCGGGGCTGTCTCCGATGCCGACTTCCCCACCTGCCCTTGGCGGCGGGACGCTATCGGATCGGCGCACGCCTGACCATCCGGGGCGAGGAAGCCGATTGGCCCCAGGACGGTGTCGGCTGGCTGGATGTCGTTGAGGGTGATTTTTATGGATCAGGCCACAAGGGCTTTGGCAGTCATGCGCCGTTATTATTGAAAGGCGACTGGAGTCTAGCGGAGCCAGGCGCTTGATTTTGTGTCACAAGCAATACTTACATATATCAAGGACCGCTGGGGCCCACGCGAGCGGAGGAAGTCCTTTGCGCTCGAAAAATTGGACCTCAAAGTAGAACCCTATATCCGACGGCGCGGCGGTTTTTTTGTCGAGGCTGGCGCCAACAACGGCCTCACCTATAGCAACACGCTGTACTTTGAAAAATATTTAGGCTGGCACGGCTTGCTGATTGAGGCGGTTCCGTCCTTGGCCGCTGAATGTCGAAAAAATCGCCCGCGCTGCCGCGTTGAGCAGTGTGCCTTGGTGGCGGCGGACTATCGGCAGGACACCATCGCCATACAGTATTGCAACATGATGAGCATCGTAGCCGGTGCCATGGGGGGTGGCGCAGAGGAAAGGCAACATGTCGAAGCCGGCCGACAATTTCTGCAAAGCCATGAAACGGTCTACACAACGCAGGTCCCCGCCCACACGTTAAGCTGGATCTTGGATAAACAGCAGATCGACCGCGTTGATCTGCTGTCTCTTGATGTTGAAGGCTATGAGGCCCAAGCGCTGAAAGGCATTGATTTTGAGCGCCATGGTCCCGGATGCATGCTGATCGAAGTGCGCCGCAGGGCGGAGATCGAAGCGGTCATCGGGAACTACTACACCGCCGTAGCCGTGTTGCAGGAAAACGCACGCTATGCCGACATTCTCTACCGAAGGCGATAGAGCAAAGAAAACAGCGGTGGCCTTTCGCCGCGCGCCGGAGGTCGCCCATGCTCTCCATGCTACAAAGATTCAGGCAATTTCTCGGAAGCAGGCTCGGCCGACACCGCCCGCCATGCGACGGGTCCGCGACACCGGACGCCGCCACCCTGCGCCTGGTCGCGACGCTGCTGGCCGTTGGCGCGCCCATCCAATTGGAAATCGGTGCGGGGCCCAAGAAAGGCACGCACGGTTGGCTGACCGCCGACCAATGTCACGGAGCCGACTTAAGGCTGGATTTACTGAAGCCGTTCCCCTTCCCTGCCGATAGCGTCAGCAAAATCTATTCCTCCCATGTGCTGGAGCATTTCTCCACGGATCAGCTGGTGTTTGTCCTTGGAGAATGCAGGCGCATATTGAAGCCGGGCGGCGTGATCAGCGCCTGCGTGCCGGATGCCGCATGCTACGTGGCGGCGTACCTGCACCCCGAAACATTCGATGCGGAAAAGCATTGCGCCTATAAACCCGCTTACCGCTTCTATTCCCGAATAGATTACCTGAACTACACGGCCTATATGGGCGGACATCACCGGCATATGTTTGACCTGGAGAATCTGCTGGCGATCCTGACCGGGTGTGGCTTTCGGCAGGCCAGAGCGCGGCCGTTTGACCCCACCCTGGACCTGGCCAGCCGGGACCACGAATCCATCTATGCCGAAGCGGAAAAATGATGTCGCGCAGCACCGTGCAGGAAACGGGTGCGGAGCTGTGTACTGCGGAGCTGGTTATGCAGCCTATTAATTGCCCCCCCATTTTGTTCCTCCTCTTCAACCGGCCCGACCTGACGCGGCGGGTGTTCGAGCGCATACGCGAGGCGCGGCCGGCACAGCTCTTCGTGGCGGCGGATGGCC
>CAIWHP010000229.1 GCA_903912445.1 uncultured Lentisphaerota bacterium | reverse complement strand
GCCGACGCTCAGATTGAGCGCGACCGAGCCCAGCATGATTCCGGGCCAGGCACGACGGCCGGTCCAGAGCATGATCGCGACCGCAAATCCGGCCGCCGGAAAAATCGGGCTGGCGTAGCCGGGCGGGATCGCCAGCGCAAGACCGGCCAGGCCGAGTCCGAGGTAGGCGAGCGCAGTCAGCGCGATCTGCCCGGTCAAGCCGGACTGATGCGCAGAAGGGTTCTGCTTGGCTTTGGTCATGTCATGCTTGCGTCATTCGCGCCCGCTCGGCCGAATGTTGAGTTCATGCTTGAGCATATCGCAACTCGCTTGGACATGTTCAGGTATCCCTTGCAACTTCATCGCGCCGGGCGTGCCTGGTCCGCAGGCGATCCAGGGCCAGTGCGGACGTCGGAGGAGCGCAGGATTACTCGACCGCGGCGCGCTGGGCGCGCGCCTCGAGCACGGCGAGGTGTTCCTCCCGGTCGGCAAAACGTGCAGCGATCGTCTGAAACTCCGCTTGCAGCGCGTCGAAGGCATCGGCGATATCAGGGTCGAAATGCGTCCCCCGGCCTTCGGCAATGATCTGCACCGCCCGCGCATGCGGCATCGCCTGCTTGTAGACGCGGCGGCTGATCAGCGCGTCGTAGACGTCGGCCACCGCCATCAGCCGCGCCGCAAGCGGGATGGTCTCGCCCGCCAGCCCTTCGGGATAACCGCTGCCGTCCCATTTTTCCTGATGCGAAAACGCGATCTCCTTCGCGGTCTCCAGCAGCGGCACGCGCACGCCCACGCGCCGCAGCGCGGTTTCGATCGCGTCGCGGCCCAGCGTGGTGTGGGTCTTCATGATCTCGAACTCCCCCGCGTCCAGCCGGTCGGGCTTGAGCAAAATCCGGTCCGGTATGCCCACCTTGCCGATATCGTGCAGCGGCGCCGCCTTGAACAGACGGTCTATGGTTTCCTCGTCCAGCGTGTCGCGAAAACGCGCGTGCCCGCGCAGGTGCTTCGCCAGTGCGAGCATGTAATGCTGGGTGCGCATGATGTGGTTGCCGGTTTCGTTGTCGCGGGTTTCCGCGAGCGAGGCCAGGGCCACCATGGTCACCTCCTGACTGATGCGCAATTCCTCCAGGCGACGCCGCGCTTCCTCGGTGCGGCGTTCGACTTCCTGCTGGAGATAGATATTGCGATCCTTCAGAAAATCGGCTGCGGCTTTGAGCGCGAGGTGGGTGCGCACGCGGGCGTGCACCACGGCGGGGGCGATCGGTTTGGTGATGTAATCGACCGCGCCGACGGTGAAGCCCATGGTTTCGTAGGCCATTTCGCTCCTGGCGGTGAGGAAGATGACCGGGATGTGGCGCGCCGCCGGGTTGGCCTTGAGTCGGCGGCAGACTTCGAAGCCGTCGACGCCCTCCCCCATTTCGATGTCGAGAAACACGATGTCGGGCAGCGCCTCGGCCTTCGACCTGGCGATCCAACTCAGGGTCTCTTCGCCCGAATTCATCTCCACGATTTCGTAGCCCGCGGCGCCTAGCGTGACGCCCAGCATGCCCGACACCACCGGGTCGTCGTCGACGATGAGGATGCGGCTGCGCGGCGTAGCCTTGCCTGTGGATGCGGCCACCGGGGATGAATTCATTATGCTTCTCCTTGCTTGTTGTCTGGTAAAAGCGTCGCGGGCGCATCGAGCAGCGCGTCCATGCTTGCCACCGCCCGCGTCCATGCGGCCGCGAGCGCCGCGTAGCCGGCGCTGCGGCGCGCCGCGTCGTCCGTTGCCTCGAGCGCCAGCGCCGCCTCCAACCGCGCCGCCGCGGCTTCGACTTCGATCAGGCCCACGGTGCCGGCGCCGCCCTTGAGGCCATGCGCGTGCCGGCGCGCCAGCGTCAGGTCCGCTCGCGCCAGGGCGGCGCCGATATCGGCCACGATGCCGGCGTTGCGCTCGCGAAACAGGCGCAAGAAGCGCTCCAGCATCTTCTGCTCGCCGTTCACCCGGGTGAGCGCGGAGGCCAAGTCGAATATTTCGGTCGTGACCCAGGGCCCATCAGCGGGCGCCGGCTTGCACGCGGGCGCCTGCGAGCCTCGCCGGGCGATGCCCGGAAGCCAGCGCGCCAACATCGCATACAGCGCGGGTGGCAGTATGGGTTTGGTCAGCATGTCGTTCATGCCGGCGGCCAGCACGCGCGCCCGCTCCTCGCTCATGGCGTGGGCGGTCAAAGCAAGAATCGGCAGGCCGGGCGAGTGTTCGCGCAGGATGCGGGCGGCCGTGTAGCCGTCCATCACCGGCATCTGCAGATCCATCAGCACCAGGTCGTAGCGAGCCGCGGCCGCCGCCGCCACCGCCTGTGCGCCGTCATCGGCGGTGTCGACCGCCGCGCCCGTGATCTCGACCAGTTCGCGGCCGATCTGGCGGTTGAAATCGTTGTCGTCGACGAGGAGGATGCGCGCGCCGGCGAGGTCCACGGTCTCTATCGGGTCGAGCGCCTGCGGCAGGGGCGCGGCGAAAGCGCCCAGCGCCGTGACCATGCTGTCGTACAGGGTGGAGCGCGAGACGGGTTTGGGGAGGAAAGCCTGAATGTCGCCCGCTTCGGCCTGGCTGCGCGCCAGTTCCGCCTCGCCGCCGGTGATCAGGATCACGGGGGCGTCGCTCCCGGCGCTGCGCATGCGCCGCGCCGTGGCCAGACCGTCCAGGCCGGGCAGGTGCCAATCCATGACGATGAGGTCGTAACCGTCCCCTGCGTTGAAACTGGCCAGTGCCCGTTCGCCGGACTCCACCGCCTCCACCCGGCAGCCAAAGGTCTTCATGTTTGCGCTGAGCAATTTGCGTATATCGTCGTTGTCATCCACCCCCAGCACCCGCGTGCCGCCGAGGGTGGAGTGTTCCGGTACGGGCAGGCGTTCGGCTGCGCCCGCAGCGACACCGAAACGAGCGCTGAAGCTGAAGCAGGAACCGACCCCGGCTTCGCTCTGCACGCCGAGTTCGCCCTGCATGCGCTGCACTAGCTGCTTGCTGATCGCCAGCCCGAGGCCGCTGCCGCCGTATTTGCGCGTGGTGGAACTGTCCGCCTGGTTGAATGCGGTGAACAGGGACTCGCGCTGCTGCTGCGTCATGCCCGGGCCCGTGTCCCTCACCTCGAAGCGCAGGCTCGCCGCTGCGGCGCCGACCGCCTCCGGTTTCACCAGCAGGCGCACCTCGCCGTGCTCGGTGAATTTGACCGCGTTGCCCACCAGATTGATCAGCACCTGGCCCAGGCGCAGCGGATCGCCGAGCAAGCGCTCCGGGATGCCGGGCAGCGCGGCGATCACCAGTTCCAGGCCCTTCTCGTTCGCCTTGAGACTGAACAGGCCGGCCACTTTTTCCAGCACCTCGTCCAGGCTGAACACCACCGACTCCAGCTCGAGCTTGCCCGCGTCGATCTTGGACAGGTCGAGCACGTCGTTGACGATGCCGAGCAGGGACTGCGCGGCGACGCCGATCTTGCTCACGTAGTCGCGCCCGCGCGGGGGCAGCTCCAGCTTCAGGCAAAGATGGGCGAAACCCACCACCGCGTTGATGGGGGTGCGGATCTCGTGGCTCATGTTGGCGAGGAACTCGCTCTTGGCGCGGCCCGCGCGCTCGGTGCGATCGCGCTCGATTTCGAGCTCGGCGGTGCGGCGCGCCACCAGCTCTTCCAGATGATGCCGGTGTTGTTCCAGCTCCGCGCCGATGCGCTTTTTCTCGGTGATGTCCTCCTTGGTCGCGACGTAGTGGGTGATGCGGCCATCGGGCTGGCGCATAGGCGTGACGATCGCGAACTCGACGTATTCGCCGCCGTCCTTGCGCCGGTTGTAGAACTCGCCCTGCCAGGGCCGGCCGGCGACAAGGGCATCCCACATCGCCCGGTGGTTTGCGCCCGGCGCCTTGCCCGAATTGAGCATGCGCGGATTGCGGCCTATCGCCTCTTCGCGACTGTAGCCTGAGACGGCGACGAAGGCCGCGTTCACGTATTCGATCCGGCCCTCGAGGTCGGTGATGACGATGCTCTCCGGGCTTTGCTCCACCGCCAGCGAGAGCTTCTGCAGCTGCGCTTCCCGGCCTTTCATCTCTTCGGCCAGCTGCTGGGCGCGGCGGGAGGCTTGCTCGAAACCGGCGGCGCTGGCGCGCGCCCGGGCCAGCGCGAGCATCAGGCCGAAGAGCAGGCCGGAGAGCGCGAGTCCGCCCAAGAGCGTGGCCCAGGCCGCACCGTAGCCGATAGCCGACGCGCTCGAGACGTGATCGAACTCGAGCAGCCACTCGCCGCCGCGAAATGCCAGCGTTCGCCTCTGATGGAACAGGGAATGCGCGATCGGTGTGCCGGCGCCGGCGTTGTCGAACAGCAGTTCGGCAGGCACCGCACCGCTGCCGCGGTAGACATGCAGATCGACGGGTCTGCCGTCGTGGCGCT
>CAIWHP010000228.1 GCA_903912445.1 uncultured Lentisphaerota bacterium | reverse complement strand
GGAACTGCTGGCCATCCTGCTCGGCAGCGGCACACAAGGTTGCAACGTGCTGGAGGTGGCGCGCGCATTGCTCAAGAAATACGGCTCGCTGACGGCGCTGGCGGAAGACTCGGCAGCCGCCTTCAAGAGCATCCGCGGCATCGGCCCCGCCAAAAGCAAGCTGCTCAAGGCCGCGCTCGAGCTCGCGCGCCGCATGAACACCGAGGTGCGCGGCCTGCAGCCGGTCATCCGCACGCCGGAGGAGGTCGAACGTGTGCTGGGCGCCGAGGCCCGCGGCCGGGCCCAGGAAGCCCTGTGGATGCTGCCGCTCGACGTGAAATACCGGCTCAAGCGCCCGCCGGTGGAGGTGACGCTCGGCCTGGCCGATGCCAGCCTCGCCCATCCGCGCGAAGTGTTCCGCGAGGCGGTCGCCTGCGGCTGCTCCGCGGTCGTGCTCGCGCACAACCATCCCTCCGGCGATCCGGCGCCGTCCGCCGAGGATATCCGCCTGACGCGCGAGCTGGTCGCCGCCGGCAAAGTCGTTGGCATTCCGGTGCTCGACCATGTTATCCTCGGGCGCGCCGAGGCCGCCGGCGGCCGGAGCTACGTCAGCCTGCGCGAGGCGGGCCTGGTCGAATTCAAAACCTGATGCGAACATGAACATTCATCCGACAGCCGTGGTGGAAGCGGGCGCGGTCCTGGGCGCCGACGTGAGCGTGGGCGCGGGCGCCTTCATCGAAGCCGGCGCGCAGCTCGGCGCGGGCTGCGTCATCGGCCCGCATGCCGTCCTTTTCAAATACGTCACGCTCGGCCCGCGCTGCCGCGTCCACGCGCACGCCGTGCTCGGCGACCTCCCGCAGGACCTCGGCTTCCACGAGGCCGCCACCTTCGTGCGCATCGGCGCCGACTGCATCATCCGCGAAGGCGTCACAATCCACCGCGGCACGAAGCCCGACACCGCCACGGTCGTCGGCGACCACTGCTTCCTGATGGCGAACAGCCACCTCGCGCACAACGTCCGGCTGGGCAACCGCGTGATCCTCGCGAACGGCGTTTTGCTTGCCGGCTATGTCGAGGTCGGCGACAACGTCTTCTGCGGCGGCAACGCCGCAGTCCATCAGTTTTGCCACATCGGCCGGCTGGCGATGCTGCAAGGCCTCGCGGGCATCAGCCAGGACGTGCCGCCGTTCTGCACGATGCACGGCACGACGATGAACGGCGTCGCCGGCCTGAACATCATCGGCCTGCGCCGCGCCGGGCTGACGCCGGAGCAGCGGCTCGAGGTGAAGCGCGCGTTCAAACTGCTCTATCACTCCGGCCTCAACTACCGCGACGCCGTGGCGCGCATCCGCGCCGACGTGCCGCCGGGGCCGGCCCAGGAGCTGGCGGACTTTGTGGCCGCCAGCAAACGCGGCATCGCCGGGGTCTCCGGCCCCGACAACGCAGCCGGCGAATAATCCGGGCGTTGGGCGCGTGCGTCGGCACGCCGTTCCCGCAGCATTCCAGCATTGACCTTGGCAGGAAAATAGCTACGGTATCCGGACTTGTGAATCTGTTATGGAGCTGAACATCCTAGAATTAACCGGCGATGGTTATCTGCGGCTGTCGGGCGCCGACGACCGGATTCTCGCCGCGAATGCGGGCGCGGCGCGCCTGCTGGACTGGGAGGCGGGCGCGCCGGATCTCGTCGGCCGCAAGCTGGCCGACGTACGCACCGCGCCGCTGGCGGAGCACGGGCGCGGGCTGCTCGCGCAACACGGGGAACTGCACAACTTTCTCTGTTTTTGGACCACCCACAAGCAACGCGCAAAAAAGGTGCTGGTGGATGCGCGGCTGCACGACGACCCCGCGGCAGGCCGGGTCATCGACGTCGTCGTCAAGGATGTCTCGGCGCTCACCCTGCATGAACAAATCCTCGACACCGAACACCAGCGCTTTCTGGTCATGCTGCAATCCATCGGCGAAGGCGTGCTCGCCACCGATCTCGAGGGCCGCACGCTCTGGATGAACCCGGCGGCGGAACGCCTGATGGGCTGGTCGCTGGCCGAGGCCCAGGGCCGGCCGGTGACCGAAATTTTCCACGTCGTGGACGCCAAGACGCGCCAGCCGATGCCGGACCCGGTCCCGGTGATCCTCCAGCGCGACGCGCGCGTCCGCAGCAGCGGCTGGATGATGCTGCTGACGCGCGACGGCCGCGAGCTGCCGGTGGCCAGCAGCGGCTCGCCGCTGCGCGACGCCGCCGGCGCCGAGCGCGGCGTGGTGCTCGTCTTCCGCGACGACTCCGAGCGGCGCGAGGCGCACCGCGCGCTGCGCGAGAGCGTCCAGGTCTTCCGGGCCATCTTCATGCGCGCCGGCATCGGCATGATGCTGACCGACCTGCGCGGCATGATGCTGGACACAAACCAGGCGCTACGCGACATGCTGGGCTATTCCGCCAGCGAGCTGTACGGCCGCCCGTTGACGGCCGTCACGCATCCGGAGGATGGCGGCGGCGAGATGACCGCCCTGCACGCCGCCTTCGCCGAGGGGCAGCGCGACCACCGCCTGCAGGCCGTCAAGCGCTACATCCGCAAGGACGCCACGGTGCTCTGGGGCCGCGTCACCACCACGCTGATCTTCGACGATGAAGGCCACCCCCTCTTCGGCATCGGCATGATCGAGGACATCACGCAGCAGCGCCTGGCCGACGAGGCGCTCGAGGCCGAGAAGGAGCGCCTGCTGGTCACCCTGCGCTCGATCGGCGAGGGCGTCATCGCCACCGACGCGGCCGGCCGCGTGCACCTGGTCAACCGCGCGGCGGAAAAGCTCACCGGCTGGGCGCAGCACGAAGCGCAGGGCCGGCCGCTCGACGAGGTCTTCACCCTGCTGGATACCGAGACCCAGGAGCCGCTCGGAGCCGACGTGCTCGGCAGCCTGATCCGCACCGGCGCGTTCGCCGCCTTCCCGGAAGACACCGTGCTGCGCACGCGCGAGGGCAGCATCCGGCAGATTGCCGAAAGCGCCACGCCCATCCGCGACCGCGAAGGCCGCATCCTCGGCATCGTCATCGTGTTCCGCGACACCACGCAGGACCGCCGGCGCGAGGAGGAGGTCATCCGCGGCCAGAAGCTGGAGTCGCTCGGCGTGCTCGCGGGCGGCATCGCCCACGACTTCAACAACATCCTCACCGCGATCCTCGGCAACATCGCGCTGGCGCGCCTGTCGCCCGCCAGCCAGGATGTGGAGCTGGCGGAGATGCTGGGCGAGGCCGAGACCGCCGCGCTGCGCGCAAAGGACCTCACGCAGCAGCTGCTGACCTTCGCCAGGGGCGGCGCGCCGCTGAAGCAGGCCACCGCGCTGGCGCCGCTGCTGCGGGACGCGGTGCAGTTCGCGCTGCGCGGCGCCAACTGCGCCGGGGACCTGGCGTTGGAGGAGAACCTCTGGCCGGCGGAGGTGGATCCGGCCCAGCTCACGCAGGTCGTGAACAACCTGGTGCTCAACGCGGTGCAAGCCATGCCCCGCGGCGGCACCGTCACGGTGCGCGCCGGGAACATCACGCTGGACCTGCGCCAGGAGATCCCGCTCAAGCCCGGCCGCTACGTGCAGGTCAGCATCGGCGACCACGGCCGCGGCATCCCGGAAAAGGACCTGTCGCGGATTTTCGACCCCTACTTCACGACCAAGGTCAAGGGCAGCGGCATGGGCCTGACCACCGCCTATTCCATCATCCGCAAGCACGGCGGCTACGTCGGGGTGGCCTCGCAGGTCGGCGTCGGCACAACCTTCACCCTCTATCTGCCTGCAGCCGGCGCGCCGCCCACCGCCGCGCTGGCCACCGGTTCGCCGGCCCACCAGGTGGTCCCCGGCGAGCACCGCATCCTCGTGATGGACGATGAGGCTCCCATCCGCCGCATGGCCCAGCGCCTGCTGGAAATCGCCGGCTATCAGGTCACGACCGCCGCCGATGGCGCCGAAGCCGTGCGGCTGTATCAGGCCGCGCATGACCAGGGCGCCCCGTTCACCGCCGCCATCCTCGACATCACCATCCCCGGCGGCATGGGCGGCCGCGAAACCCTCCTCCACCTGAAGAAGCTCAATCCCGCCATCAAGGCCATTGTCTCCAGCGGCTATTCCACCGATGCGATCATGGCCGCGCCCGGCGACTTCGGCTTTGTCGGCCTTGTCGGCAAGCCCTATCGTCCGGCCGAGCTGCTGGCCGAGCTGAGCCGCGTCCTCGCCCTCTGAGCTGCGGGATCACCGCGCCGGCCGGGCGGACCGAACCCGGGCACGTGTACGCGCGGCGATCAGCATCGAAAAGCCGTCCCTCACCCAGCTGCCGGCCGCGGCCTAGAGGCTGTTGGGCTTGATGACGTAGAGGCCGAAGGTCATGGTGACCGCGTCGCCGAGGGGCATCTGTTTGCATTCGTGGCGCGGACCCCAGGTATCGGTGTAGTAGATAGCCCCGGTTTTTTTGTGGTAGCCGATGATCAGGCGGAGATGCCCGCCGCGATCCTGCGGCAAAAGAAACTCTTCCTTGACGAGCCCCAGGTAGACATCCCAGATCAGCGGGATGCCGAGGTCAATATACTTGGCCACATCACCCTTGAACTTGTTGAGGTCGGCGGTGCGTTTGGTGCGGGCCTGACGCAGCAGGTTGCCATCCATGGCGTCGAGGAGCTTGTCGAGCTTGTAGTCGCTCTGCTCGATGCTGACCTTCGCTTTGTGGGCGACCATGGCCAGGTGGTTGTAGTCGGTGCACAGGCGCTGCAGCTCGTAGGTTTCGAGGCCATGGACAGCGAGGAAGTGGAGGTTGTTTTTCTGGGCGATGCGCTTGAGGGCGTCGCGCAGGCTCTCGCCCTTGGTGCCGCCCTTGGACTCGGTGCCGGCAACCTGCGCCGCCTGGTGCATGTCGAAATCCATGCCGTAGTAGCCCATGACGCGCGCCATGACGGCAGCGGCGCAATAGCCCTTGTCACCCTGGTCCACCATGGGCACGTCGCGGATGATGAGGGCGCCATTGGTGGCAACCTGGACGTGGGATCTGAGGGTGATGGCGGTGCGCGCAAGGAGGGGCTTGGGCAGCGCGGTGCGCGCCGCGGCCACCGCGGCGACCGGCAACAGCTTCAGGCGGATGAACTCGGAGCGGTAGGCGAGCTGTCGGCCGTTGAGAACCTGGGGCTTGGTAACGCTCCACTCGAGCTCCAGCCGGGACGGCGGCTTGGTCCAGCCGACGCGCTGGATCTTGGTACGTGCGGCGCCGAGCACCTCGGGCAGCGGCGCGGCGGCCACACCGGTCCAGTTGGAGAGGCTGGCGGTGAGCCTCTCGAGCAGCACCGCGAAGGCCTTGGCGCTCAGGTCGCCGGCGTCGCCGCGGTTATAGAAGGACAGATCCACGCGGCTGACACGGCCGCTCTCGAACTGCACCACGGTTTCCCAGACGCGCTGGTCGCGGAAACACAGGGGCACGGCCTCGCCGCCGCGCGCCCGGGTGTGATCCTGATCCACCCAGCCGAAGCCGCCGCCGTGGACGACACCGCCGAAGGAGTTGGTCGTGATGCTCCACAGATCCGGCCGCCCAAGGGCGGCATCGAGCCGGAACAGCCCGTTGGTTTCCAGATCCTGCGGTTGGGCGGCGGGCGCCACGCCCAGCAGGCCGAGCGCCACCGCCGCCGCCAGCCACCCGCGCACCCGTCGCGACCCGCGCAGGTCCTCCCGCTCCCGGCCGTCCGCGCGGCTCACGGCCCGGCGTCCAGCACCTCGCGCACCTTGGCGCCGAGCGTCTCGCGGGTGAACGGCTTGGCGAGGAAATTGACATTCTGCCGTACGACGCCATGGTGCACGATCGTGTCCTCCGCAAAGCCGGACATGTACACCACCTTGAAATCCTTCCGCAGGGCGCGCAGTTTCCGCACCATGGCGTGCCCGCCGACCTGGGGCATGACGACATCGGACAGGACGAGGTGCAGCGGCCCCTCATGGCGTTTACAGAGGGCCTCGGCTTCCCGCGCGCTGCCGGCCGGCAGGACGGCGTAGCCCAGCGAGACCAGCAGGCGCCGCGCCAGGTCGCGGACCAATTCGTCATCCTCGACCAGCAGGATGGTCTCGTTGCCGCCGAGCAGCGGTTCGGGCCGTGTGACCGGGACGGCCGCCACGCCGCCCGGGGCTTGCTGGGGGAAATACAGGTTGAATTCCGTGCCGCGGTCTATCTCGGTCTGGAACTCAATGTGGCCGTGGGACTGCTGGACGATGGCATAGACGATGGAGAGGCCCAGCCCCGTGCCCGCGCACCCCTTGGTGGTGAAGAACGGCTCGAAGATCTGCGCGCGATTTTCTTCCGCGATGCCACAGCCGTCGTCGCGGACGCACAGCCGGATATGGCTCCCGGGATGCAGGCCCACGCGGGCCGCACAGAAGGCCTCGTCGAGCTGCACGCTTTGGGTGCTGATCGCGAGGTGCCCGCCGCGCGGCATGGCATCGCGCGCGTTGACCGCCAGGTTCAGCAGGATCTGCTGCATCTGCATCGGGTCGCCCTGATAGGGGCCAAGGTGCGGATCGAGCTCCACGTGCAGCTCGATGTCTTCGCCCAGCGTCCGGCGCAGCAGCTGTTCCATCTCGCGCAGCAGCTCGTTGAGGTCCAGCGCCATCACGTGGAACGTCTGCTTGCGGCTGAAGGTGAGCAGCTGCCGCGTCAACTGCGCCGCGCGCTCGCCGGCAAAGATGATCTCCTTGACCTCGTGCTGCTGCGGATGCTCCTTGGGCAGGCGGTCGCTGACGATGCGTGCGAAGCCCAGGATGGACGTCAGCAGGTTGTTGAAGTCGTGCGCCACCCCGCCGGCCAGCCGCCCGATGCTCTCCATCTTCTGGATCTGGTGCAACTGGCCCTCCAGGTCCACCTCCCGCGAAATGTCGCGTGAGACCGCCACGAAATTGATCACCTTGCCGCGCTCGTCCCGGACCGGCGAGATGGTCAGCTCCGCGTGGAACAGCCGGCCGTCCTTGCGCTTGTTGACGACCCGCCCCGACCACACCTTGCCGCGCGAGATGCTGGCCCACAGTTCCTGATAAAAGCCCGCATCGTGCTGCTCGCTGCGCAGCAGGCTCGGCCGCTGCCCCAGCGCCTCGGCGCGCAAATAGCCCGTGATCTGCTCGAAGGCGTGGTTCACATACTGGATGACGCCCTCGGCATCGGTGATGATGATGGCCTCCGCCGACTGTTCGACGGCCAGGATCAGCCGGTTGCGCTCGTCCTGCACGTTCCGCCGCTCGTCCAGATCCTGTTCGTGTATCTGGCGGGAGATCTGCCGCTCGTTCAGGTCGTGCACGTGCAACAGCACCGCGGGCCGGCCGTCGTATTCCACCTTCCGCGCGCGGATCTCCACGGGCACCCGCCGGCCGGTCGCGGTATAGCTTTCGCCCTCCATCCGCTCCATCGTGCCCGAGAACCACTGGGGGAACTGCTTCGTCACCTGCGCCCGCTGCTCCGGCGGCACGAGGGCCGCAACATGCATGCCGACGATCTGCGCGCGGGTCGTCTCGTGCAGCCGGCAGGCCGCGAGGTTCGCGTCCAGCACGATGCCGTTCTCGTCCTCGACGAAGACCGCGTCCGGCAGGTTTTCGAACAGCATGCGGAATTTGTGCTCGCTCGCGCGCAGCTTCTCCGTCCGGCGCGCCAGCTCCGTCTCCAGCTCGGCATGGTGCAGGCGCAACGCCTCCTCGCTGTGCCCGATGCGCAGCAGCGCGCGCACTTGCGCCACGAGCTCCAGCGGCTCGTAGGGTTTGACCAGGAAACTTTCCGCGCCCGCCTCCAGCCCCGTGATGCGGCTCTGCACGTCCGTCGAAACGCCGGACATCATCAAGACCGGCGTCGTCGCCAGCGCCGGGTCGGCCCGCATCTTGCGCGCGAACTCGAAGCCGTCCATCTCCGGCATCTTCACATCCAGCAGGATCAGCGTGGGCCGCTCGCGCCGCGCGATCTCCAGCGCCTTCACGCTCCGCGACTCGACCAGCACCCGCGCGCTGGGGAAATAGCGCGTCAGGATGATGCGGATCAGCTCCAGACTCTCGGGGGCGTCGTCCACCGCCAAGAAGGTGTCACGTTGTGATGCTTCGGTCATCGTTCGCCTTGCTGCGCTGGTTTGGTCACGGCCACGGACAGGTTTATAGCGCACGGAAACAGTAGCAGATCGGCCCCGACAAGCAAGGAGAACCACCCCCGCCAGCGCGGCCGGGCCGGGGGCTGGCAGGGGGGCGCGGCCGCTGCTCCGGACCGCGGGTCGCCAGGCCCGTCAAAGCACCTCGTTGAACGCCAGCGCGATGAGCTGGTTGCCGGCGTCGCTGGGGTGCAGGCCGTCGCCGATGAGCTGACTCTCCGGGTCGCCGAACTCGCCGTTGAGGTCCACCAGCGTCACGCCTTCCGAGCTGGCGACATCGCGGATGCCGGCACTGATGCGTTCCGCCGCCGAGTTATAGATCAGGTGCCCCTTCACCATCGGCAGCAGCGTGGACACGATCGGCACGGTCTTGTTCGCCTTCGCCGCCTGCACCATCGCGCGGATGTTGGCGATCGCCTGGTCGGTGTCGCGCTGCATGATGGCGTCGTTCGCGCCAAAATTGATGATGATATAACCCGGCTTATACGCCGCCAGCGTGCCGCCGACGCGCGCCAAACCCGCGCCGCTCTCTTGGCCGCCGATGCCCGCGTTGATCACCCGCATGCCGCTGAGCGCCGCCAGCCGGCCCGGCCACGGCGCCCCGCCGCCGTCCACGCCGGCGGTGATGCTGTCGCCCAGCGCCACCACCACGTTGGAATTGTTGTTGCCAAAATCCGCGCCGCTGCCGGCGGAGGTCACATCCTCGCCCCCGCCGCAACCGGCCAGCGCCAGCATCAACAGACCTGCTACACCACTCCTTGTTGTCATCACGCTCCCCTTTTTGTCATGGTTTCCAACTCCGCATAAATTCCGCGCAGCGTCGCGCGATAGACGGCGAAGCTGTATTTCGCCTGCGCCTCGCCTTGCGCCGCCGCGCCCAGCCGGGCGCGCTCCGCGGCGTCGCGCGCGAGTTCCGCAATCGCCAGGCCGAACGCCGCCGGCTCCGGCGGCGCGAGCCGCGCGCACGCCGGCGTCAGCACCTGCGTGTGCGTCGGCAGGTCGGTGGCCAGCACCGCCTTGCCCGCATCGAGATAGGAATAGATCTTCATGGGCGTGTTGTTGCCCGTCGTCCGCGGCGAGACCAGGACATCGGCCTGCGCCAGCAGCGAGGCCAGGGCGGCGACCGGCCGCGGGCCGACGAAGTGGACGGTCTCCGCGACAGCCAATGCCGTCGCGCGCTGGCGATAGGCGGCGATGTGCGCCGCCGTGCCGCCGACGATCACGAGGCTCATCGCGCCCGCCCCACCCTGCGCCGCGCGCGCCCAGCCTTCCAGCAGCAGGTCCAGGCCCTGATATTTTTCCAGGTTGCCCACGTACATGAACAGCGGCCCGTGCAGGCCCAGCGCCGCGCGCAGGTCCGGCTCCGCCACGCCGGCCCACCGGTCGAGCAGCGAGATGTCGCGCAGCAGCGTCACGCGCCGCGCGCCGGCGCTGCAGGCGATCCCGGCGAGCGCATCGCAGACCGGCACGACGTGCGCCGCCTCGCGGCACGCGGCCGCTTCCAAGCCTTGGAAAAAGGTTTCCAACCCCCGGAGGACCGGCCTGCTCTCGACCAGCTGCCGCGCCAGCGAGGAATCCATGTCGTAGACGAAGGGGATGCCGCGGCGCCGCGCAATGCGCCGTGCGAAGAACACCGACTCCTCCACCGCGTGGATGAGCTGCGGCCGCAGCTCGCGGACCAGCCGGTTGACCAGGAAGAACAGCGCGGCATCGCAGAGGAGCTTCTTCACCGAGAACCCCGGCGGCACGCCACGCGCCAGGGGCGGCGGCGGGATGCGGTGCAGGGTGACGCCCGGATAGACCACGTCCGTACCTTCGTGAAAAGTGGCCACGTGGACTTCGTCGCCACGCTCGCTCAGCACGCGCAACAGCAGATCCACCGCGATGGGTGTACCGCGTTCCTGGTAAAACGGCTGAGGGGCTATGAGCAAGATGCGCATGGGGGCTGCTTCACCGTCCGACCGGTTGGTCCCACGCGGGCCGCGGCACCTGGTTGGTCACCACCAGGCGCGGCAGCGGCGCGCCCACCAGCGTGATGCTCGCCAGGCAAACCGCGTTGCTGGCCGCCTCCGGGGCGAGCACCAACCGGTGCGTGCCCGCGCCGGTCGCCGCGGAAAAACTGTGCGACGCCAGATTCGTGGACACCAGCTGCGCGAGCGCGATGGTGTGCGTATCCAGCCGCACCGCGAGCTGCGTCGCGGCCGGCGCGCGCGCGACGACGACGAAGGTGCAGACCTGGTTCGTGGCAAACGCCACCGCACAGGCGACCGTGCCGGTCGGCGCGATCTGCAGCTCATCCCCGTCCAGTGTCGCACCGGCGCGTTCGGCGAAGTTGCTGGCCGTCAGCGTCAAGGCGGACGTCGCCGGCTCCGCGTCGTCACCCGCCGCCTGCGCCAGGCCGGCCAGGGCCGCTACGCCCAGCAGTGTGATGGCAACAATCGTCTTCATGGGTGCGGGTGGTGATGCGGCGTGTCCGCGCCGTGGTGCCGATGCGTCAAGCCCTGCGCTTTCGCCGTTTTCTTCACCGCTGGCGGCGGCCGCGGCTTGCCGCGCCGCGGCTTTTCCTGCGCCCCGGACAGGGCTTGCGCCGCGCCATACGCGGTCTCATAGACCACGCGCGCGGTCACGCCGTGCTGCTGCGCCAGGGCCACGCAGTCATCCATCTCCGGCGCGCGCGTCACATCGGCGCCGCGCCAGGTCCCGATCTTGACACGGACCGTTCCGAAGGGTGTCGTCACCTGCTCGAAACGGCGCGCGAGGACCGTGCGCTGTACGACGTGTTCGCGCACGCCAAAGGTCGTGCTGCCGCGGAAGATCAAGTCGAGCAGGGCCGGTTTCAGCGCCGCATGGCAGAGCACGCTCAAGAGCACGCCGGGCCGCTGCTTCTTCATCTGGATCGGGGTGGTGAAGACATCGAGGGCGCCGGCGGCCATGAGCTGCGCAGTCAGCGCGCCGATCAGCTCCGGCGTCGTATCGTCGAGATTGCACTCCAGCACGAGTCCTTCATCGGTCTGCAGCGCGGCGCCGGCACCGGCCTCGAGCAGCACGGCGCGCAGCAGGTTCGGACGGTGCTGCAGCTCGCGGTGCCCAAAGCCGTGGCCAGCCTGCAGGATGCAGCTGCCGGCGGGCACGCGGTCGAGATTACGCCACTCCATCAACAGCGCCGCGCCGGTCGGGGTGACGAGTTCTCCGGCCTCGTCGCTCGGCGCGACGGGGAAGCCACGCAGCAGCTCGAGTGTCGCCGGCGCGGGGACGGGATAGACGCCATGGGCGCAGTGGACCGTGCCGCTGCCGAGCGGCAGCGGGTCCACGACCACCTGGCCGACGCCCAGGGCATGTTTCGCGAGGCACGCGCCGACGATGTCCACGATGGAGTCCACCGCGCCGATTTCGTGGAAGTGCACGTCCTCCACCAGCACGGCATGCATCTTCGCCTCGGCCTCGGCGAGCCGCTGGAAGACCGCGAGGCTTTGGGCGCGCACGTCGTCCGGAAGGCGGCTGCGCTCGATCAGCCGGCGGATGTCGCGGAACGAGCGGCCGTGGTGCTGGTGCTGGTGCGCCTCGTGTCCCGCGTCTCGCGTCTTGGACCGCATTCCCCGCGTCTTGGGTTCGGGAGCGAGCTGCACGTCAATCTGTGTGCCGTGGAGCCCGTGGGAGCCGAAGGTGCGCGCCAGAATCTTGAAGGGTTCCAGGTGGAGCGCGGCGAGCTGGCGCTGGATTTTTTGGAGATCCACCCCGAGATCGGCGAGCGCGGCCAGAAGCATGTCGCCGCTCGCGCCGCCCACGCCCTGAAAGTGCAGGATTTTCATTTCCGTTTTGTCCGGGGGTTTTCCGCCACCATCCGGTTGATCATCGCGGCAGCCACGCCGGCGCCAAAACCGTTGTCCACGTTGACCACCGTCACGCCCGGCACGCACGAGTTGAGCATCGCCAGCAGCGTGCTGACCCCCTGCAGGTTCATGCCGTAGCCGACGCTGGTCGGCACGGCGATCAGCGGGCGGTCGAGCAGGCCGCCGACGACCGAGGGCAAGGCGCCCTCCATGCCGGCGACGACGACGATGGCGTTGCATTTCTTCAGCGCCGGCAGATGGCGCAGCAGGCGGTGCAGGCCGGCGACGCCCACGTCGTGGACCTGCGTCACCCGCGCACCCATGCGCCCGGCCGTGAGCGCGGCCTCGGCGGCGACGGGCAGGTCGGAGGTGCCGGCGCAAATCACGGCCACCCGGCCCGTCGTCTTCGGCTGCGGCACCACGTCGAGCGTGATGGCGCGCGCCGCCTCGTGGTAGACCAGCGCGGGGTGCTGGGCGCGGAGCGTGGCATACATCTCCGGCGAACACCGGGTGCCGAACACGTTATGCTGCGCCGCCAGCATGGCCGCGATAATACGGCTGACCTGCGGCGGCGTCTTGCCGGCGCAGTAGATTACCTCCGGAACGCCGCAGCGCCGGTGCCGCGCGAGATCCACCCGCGCAAAGCCGAGGTCGTGCTCGTGACCGCTCCGCAGCAATTTGGCGGCGCGGGCCACGCCCAGCCGGCCGCGGGCGACCTTCTTCAGCAGAGGCTCAAGTTCCATGCGCGGTAGGATGCAATGCGCCCCGTCAGAGGTCAAGGCCGATGGCGCAGCCAAAACGCCGGCAAAATGAATTGCAATCCGCCCGGCCAAGTTTAGATTTTATTGGTTTATTAGAGAGGAGCAAACCTATGAAGATCAAAAGGCTGATGGTGGCGGCCGCTTTGGCGCTGCTGCCTTTGGGCGCGGCCGCCGAGACCGGCGCGCAGGAGCTGCTGAACGCCGTGGACAAAATGACGCCGGATGAGGCGCTGCTGTTCCAGCAGAAGCTCGAAGCCAAACTCTGGCGGCCGCTGCCGGAAGGCTTCTTCACACGGATGAGCATTTCCTTCTCGGTGGAAGGCTCCGGCCTCGCCCGGGTCAGTCCCGGCAGCCAGAGCAAGACAGGGGAGGCTCTTGATCTGACCCGCGCCAGCGGCGGCGAGCTCACCATCCTGTGGAACGTCGGCGACCCGCGGCTGCGCCTGGGCCTGGAACTGGGCTCGCTGCTGGCGAGCGACTCCAGGCTGGCGGACGGTAGCTACGCCCGGCGCGACCTGCAGGGCGGCCTCGTCGGGGTGGTGGCGAATGTTCAACTCATCCGGGAGCGCTGCTGGGATCTGTTCACCCAGGCCTCCGCGGGGTTTGGCGGGATGCTGCTCGACACGCTGGACACGCCGAAAGGCCAGGCGTCCACGATCCACAGCTATGACGCCTCGTTCCCGTGGGCGCAGCTGCAGGTGGGCGCCGCGTGGCGGCCCAACCCGGTGTTGACCCTCTTCGTCAGCGGCGGCTATCGCTTGGCGGAGCGCGTCGCTTTGAGCGAGGGCGGCGAGGAGCAGCACGGCAAGCTGGATGTATCCGGCGCGACCGGCCGCGTGGGCATCGGCTTCAATTTCTGACGCGCCAGACCTGATAACCGGACGGCCAGAGACGAGCGACAAGCCGCGGAAGAGCGGGCTGGAAGCAGGCCATAGATCAAGCGCCCTCCAGCGCTAATTCGTCTGTAGCTTTAACGGATTGGCGTGGTGATAGTTGATTGTTATGGCTGGACAGGAGCGATCGAACTTTTTAGACT
>CAIWHP010000227.1 GCA_903912445.1 uncultured Lentisphaerota bacterium | reverse complement strand
TCGTGCCGATCGAAAACGTTTGCGAAGATGGCTTCGCGCCGATCTCCCCGGCTGACCACATGGTAAATCGCTCCAGGATATTGCACTCGCGGTTTGCGCGGCATGGTCCAAACCTGCCACCATTCCCCAGCTTGAGTCAACCATCAAATGCCCAATACTATGGTTTGACCCTTTTACGGGCAGACGGTGAGCATTCCGATCTTCCCGATGTTGCGCGAGGAACTGAGCAAAGCCAAGGCGGACCGCAAGAACGGGAGCGAGTATGTGTTTCCTGAGGCGGCGGCGATGTATCTGGAGAATCCGGACGGGATCACCTGGCGCGCCAAGAAGGTGCTGGCGGTGGCGCTGAATGAAGCGCTGGAGGGTGAAGGCACCACGAAAGCACTGCCGGAAGTGGCGGACGAGGAAGCCCGGCGGCGGGGCCTGGAGTACATCGGCAAGCTGGGCAACGTGGAAAAGCGGGAGCGAATGAAACAGGTGTTCGAGCTATACATGGACGGAAAGACGACCAAGGAACTCGTAGCGGCCACCGGGGTGAGCAAGGGAAGCACGTCGCACTATCTGAACGAAGTCGAAATGGGCATTGGTTGCCGGGTGGTCCGGGGCCGTCCGGCTGGCGGCAGCCTGGCCGCCCTGCTGCGCAATGACTCGGACTTGCTGCGGGCAGAGCGGGAAGGCGGAAAGCGGCGGGCCAGCGTGCGGGATTTCCACAGCTTTCGGGTGACCTGGGTGACACTGGCGCTGACGGCCGGGGTGCCGCTGGAACTGGTGCAAAAGGTGACCGGGCACAAGACGACTGACATCGTGCTGAAGCATTACTTTCAACCGGGGCGGGAAGCCTTCCGCCAGGCGCTGAATGCGGCTATGCCCAAGCTGCTGACCAACGGAGTCCTAGCGGACGGCCACCAATCCCCCAAGGATGAGGCCATGGAGATCGTCGGGCGCTTGAAGGGATCAAAGGCGGACAAGGCGCGGTTGCTGGAACTGCTGGGGAAACTCGGTTGAGGGTTGATGGCTGATGGTTGATTGACCGAAAAGGACGGCGGGCCCCGGAGTGGCCGTTGGTGCGGGCCGCACCGGCCACCATGCACCACCCGGCCACGAGGGGACGGCGGCGGCAAGGCTGGGGGATGAAAAAGCGAAATAACGGGGTTGCAGTTGTCACAAAAACACGCCAGTATTTGTGACGGTAAAGACATCATGAATACGTCAGAAACAATTGATGAGGCGATACTAAGGTCTATTAGGGCCAGTCGTAGTGCTTCGGTATTCTCAGCGAAGCAGTTTGAAGGGGTTGGAAAGCCGGCAGCGGTGCGGCAGGCACTGAGTCGGCTGGCCAAGGCGGGGAAGATTCGCCGGATACGCCAAGGGCTGTACGATCTGCCACGGAAACATCCGATCATCGGCCAGACGGCCCCGGACCCGATGGCGGCGGTCCGGGCGTTGATGAAGGGAAGTCAGGCGCAATGGCAGGTGTCGGGCGCATACGCTGCGAACCTGCTGGGGCTATCGGAACAGGTGCCAGCCCGCATCGTGATTCTCACGGATGGCGTGCCGCGCCGGGTGTCCCTGGGAAAACTGACCCTGACGTTTCGGCGGGCCGCCCCCCGAAACCTGGTTGGGGCCGGCCGCCCGGCCGGATTGGTTATCCAGGCGCTGAGGCATCTGCGGCCGGCAGGGCTAGATGATGCCCGGCTATCGGAACTCCGATCGCGTCTGGACCAGAGCACACGGGATGAACTGGCGGAGCTGACGCCGAAACTGGCGGCCTGGATGCAGCCGCTGGTGAAAAGACTGACAAAGGAGGAAAAGGCATGAAGAGTGTGCTGCAACTGACGCTGGCGCAGCGGCGGGAGCTTTTCGTGGCCGCAGCCCAGAAGCTGGGCTATGGCGCGGTGGTGGTGGAAAAGGACTTCTGGGTGTGTTGGACGCTGCGACAACTGTTCACGCTGCCAGGGGCAGGCGTGCACCTGGTGTTCAAGGGCGGGACCTCGCTTTCGAAGGCATGGGGGGCCATCCGGCGTTTTTCCGAGGATGTGGATGTGTCGCTGAGCCGGGAATGGCTGGGTTTTGGCGGGGCGCAAGACCCGGAGCGGGCACCGAGCAAGAGCAAGCGAAAGGCGCAACTGGAGGCCCTGAAAGCGGCCAGCGCGGCGAAGATTCAAAACGCACTGGTCGCCGGACTGCGGGAGCGGTTCACGACCGACCTGGGAGCAAGCGGATGGGAGGTGAAGCCGGACGCCAAGGATGATCAAAGCCTCATCTTCAGCTATCCCTCCGCGCTCGGTGAGGCGGGGGAATCGGCTTACGTCCGGCGGGAAGTGAAGGTCGAAGGCGGCGCCCGTGCGGACACCTGGCCGACAGAAGACCGGGTGATTCAGCCCTACGTGACCGAGGCGTTTCCCGAGGGCATTCCGGACGCGGGAGTGACGGTGAAGACCCTGGCCATCGAACGGACGTTCTGGGAAAAGGCCACGATTCTCCATGTGGAGGCACTCCGGGCCGTGGGGAAGGCGATGCGGTCGCGGTATTCGCGGCACTACGCGGATGTGGCGGTGCTGGCAGATCACGAGGCCGGGCGACGGGCCTTGCTGCGGGACGACTTGCGGCGGCGCGTGGTGGAGCACAAGCGGGTGTTCTTCGCAGAAACCGGCGACCCGTATGCCACGGCGGTTCCCGGCAGTTTCCGGCTGCTGCCTGACAGCGCCCGGCTGGATGAACTGGCACAGGATTACCGGGAGATGCGGGAAATGTTTTTTGAAGAGCCGCCAGCATGGGCGGTGCTGGTCGAGCGGCTGCGGCGATTGGAAGCTGAAATCAACGGAAAGACTGGGGCGGGAGGGGACACAAACCGGAAAGCTGAAGTATGAATGAGGACCAAGGCCGCCAAGCCCCGGAGTGGCCGTTGACGCCGGCACCCGGCCACAGAGGGGACGGTGGATGCGGGGACTTGGCAGCGGAGATGGCGGCGCACCCCGGAGAAGCCGTTGGCCGTGCCAGAGGCGACGCAGGGGGCGGCGGCAGCGTAGCCACCGCGCCAACCATAAAGCGCGGAAAGCTTCCGCCAGCCAACATCCCAAGGCGGAAGCGAACGGCCTGCCCGGCCCTAGGGCTATAAAGCAACTGACCTGTGATTGCGCCAGCCTGAACAGGCGAAGCAGGCGCAAACACCACCCTAAAAGCAAAAGCAGTGGCCGCCTGCTAACTTGGGAGGTCTTTGCCGGTGCTGGTGACTGTCAGTTTGCCATGCTTCATGCCCTTGGCCGCAATAAGTTCATCGGCGATACGTTTCACGACGGCAGCCTTCCCCCGCACGGCGAGCACTTCCATGCAATTGTGGTGGTCCAGATGCACGTGCAACACAGCCAGGATTACCTCGTGGTGGTCGTGTTGGATGTCGGTAAGAGCGGCCTGAACGTGCTGCTTATGATGATCGTAGAGAAGCGTGATGGTTCCGGCAATTTCCTTGTCACCAAACTGCTGTTGGTGCTCCACCAGTTGGGCGCGAATCATGTCCGCCACCGCCTGGGAGCGATTCGCATAACTCTTTTGTTGGGCCATCCGGTCCAGTTGTTCCGCCAGTTCGGCCGGCAGTGAGATGCTGAACCGGGTTACGCCCTTACTGTCTTTCGTTCTCATGCCGCGATAGTACCAGACGCCAACCGGGCGTCAATGAACTGGCGTATCCGACGGGAAACTGGTTATTTCCCCAGCATGATTGTCGCCGCGCCGAGAGACGGCCATGTGATTCCCAGCGAACACCCAAAACACGCCGACAGATTCTGCGCGTGGAGCACCTGCGGGACGGTCCCACGGGCGAAAACCTTCCCGGCTTTGAGCAGCACGGCTTCATCCACGAACATTGGGGCCACGACCAGGTCATGGCACACCATCAACACGGTGTACCCTTCGCCGGCCAGTTCCCGCGCCAAGTGGAACACCTCCAGTTGGTGCGCAATGTCCAGGTGGCTGGCCGGTTCATCCAACAGGAGCACCCGTGTTTCTTGCGCCAGCGCACGGGCGATGATGACCCGCTGACGCTCGCCGCCGCTGAGTTCATCGAAATGGCGGTCGGCCAGGTCCGCCGCGCCGACCCGCTCCAGGCTGGCGTGGACCGCCGCATGATCTTCCGGGGACTCTTGCCCCCACAAGTCCCAACGGGCAAACCGCCCCATCATCACCATTTCGCGCACCAGGAACGGCACGCCTGCCGAGGTCTCTTGCGGCACTACCGCAATGCGCGCGGCGATTTCTCGCAGCGTCAGCTTGTCCAGCCGTTGCCCTTCGTGCAGCACCGCGCCGGATTGCGGATGCAGCGCCCCGTTCAGGCAGCGCAGCAACGTGCTCTTCCCGCAGCCGTTCGGCCCAAACAACCCCGTCACTTGCCCGGTCCGGATTTCCAGGTTCAATCCGTTTAACACCGGATGGCCGGCGTAATACCCGAAGGAAAGATTTTCGACCCGCAGGCTCATGCGGCCGGCCTCCCGAGTCGTTTATTGAGCAGCCACAGAAACACCGGCGCGCCCACGACCGCCGTCAGGATGCCCACCGGGATTTCTGCCGGTGAAGCGAGGGTGCGGGCCATCATGTCCGCCAGCATGAGTAGCACCGCCCCGCCCAGGGCCGTGGCCGGAACCAGCCGCCGATGGTCCGCCCCAATCACCAGCCGGAGCAAGTGCGGCACCACCAGTCCAATGAAACCAATCACGCCCGTCAGGCTCACCGCCACCGCCGTCGTCACCGCGATAATGACCAGCAGTTGGCGTTGCAGGCGCGGCAGGTTAAGGCCGAGATCGTGCGCGGAACGTTCACCTACCAGCGCCACGTTCATGCTCGGAGCCAGCACATACAGCGCCGCGCCACTGCCCGCCGCCAGCGGCAGCATGAGCCAGGCGTCGCGCCAGTTTGCCTGCCACAGCCCGCCCATGAGCCAGAAGACAATCGCCTGCAACCGTTCGCCGGCTAGGTACAGCGCGGCCGTGGTGAGCGAGGAACACAGCGACCCAATCGCAATGCCCGCCAGCAGCAGCGCATGGCCAAAGAAGTTCCCGCGTCGGCCCAGCGCGAACACCATGGCGGTCACGGCCAGGCCGCTTGCCAGGCTGAACACCGGCACCAGTGCCGAGGATGAAAACCCCGCCCGCCCCGCCAGCAGCAACCCCAGCACCGCGCCGAGCGCCGAACCGCTGGAGACCCCGATGATGGAGGGCGTCGCGAGCGGATTGCGGAAGAGGGTTTGCGCCGCCAGCCCGGCCAGCGCCAGGGCACTTCCGACGGACGCCGCCAACACGAGCCGTGGCAACCGCGCCGCCAGCAGAATCTGGTCCGTCGGATCATGGGAGCTTTGCCCCAGCAGCGCGGCCCAGAGCCGCTTGAGGATTTCTCCCGGAGCAACCGCCACACTGCCGACCATCAATCCCGCCAACCCGGCAAGCACCAGCCCAGCCAGCAGGGCGGGCATCAGCCAACGGGCGCGGGATGGAGGGTGCGTGAACACTTCAAGCGATCTGTTTCACCGCGAAACGATCGTCGCGCACCGCATGGTTGCGTGCCTCTTCCGAGGTCAAATGCGACATGCCGACCTGGTTCAGGTGGCGCTGGCAGCACGCCACCGCTTCGGTCATCTGTTCCGCCGTCGGGCGTTCGTAAGGCTGCCCCGGCACCGGGATATAGCCCATGATATGGAACCGAATGTCCCGGCTCAGGCTGCCCAGCCACGCCGCGATGGCCTCCACCTGGTCCACGTCCACCAGCCCCGGCACATAGACCACGTTCGCCTTGAGATCCATCCCGGCCTCAAAGGCGCGCTGGAAATTGCCGAAGATCAGTTCCTTTTCCCGCCCCGTGTAGGCACGATGCACCTGCGGGTCCCAAGCCTTCAAACCCACGTTCGCGCCGTCCAGGTTTGGCAGGTCGAGCTTCCACCCGTTGCAATGGCCCAGGAAGGTCCGCACGCCCAGCGTGTTCTTCCCGAAGTCGAGCAGTTCGGCCAGGTTTCGCGCCATGGTGGGCTCGCCGCCCATGAAGTACAACGTCGCCAGGTCCACCGTGCGCAGCGTTTCCTTGATTTGCTCGGTGGTGAGGAAGCCATCCGGCTTGGGCCACGCGTAGCCGGGCCGCCCTTCGGGGCCGCTGTGCAGTTTGTAGCTGCACACCGGGCAACGGAACATGCAGCCGTAATTGTGCAGCGTGGCGAAACGATACTTGGCGTTGTGGGTGATGCTGTGAAACGACATGGTTACGGTTGGGTTGAAGGTTTTGATTGGATCAATTGACGCAATGCGGCCACCCCCTCGGGAAGCCCCGCTCCGGAAACCAGATAATAGCGGTCCAGGATATGCACCCGGCCCGCCTTGACGGCGGCCAGACTGCCCAGCCCGCCGCGCCGGGAAAATTGTTGAGGGGGGCCGAACCCCGCTAGCAGCACGACGCATTGCGGATCGGCGGCCAACAGTTGCTCCGCCGAAAGCAGCAGCGCCCCGTTGCCTTTGGCGGCGATGTTGTGTCCGCCCGCCAGTTCAATCAGGTCATTCAAGTACGAGTCTGCGCCGCTGGTCTTGAACGGGCTGTAAAGTTCCAGGTAAACCCGCGGCCCGCTGTTCGTACTGATCGGCGTCAGCCGCGCCAGCTTTTCCGTGACGCTTCGCGCCAGCGCCTCGGCGGCATTGGTGGCCCCCACGCATTGCCCCACCAGCCGGATGGTGTCCGGCACTTCGGACGCCCGCCCGCAGCGCAACCGCACCACCGGCACCCGCAAATCCGCCAGCAGCTTCGCCGCGTCCTCCTGGAACCACCACACAAACGCCAGGTCAATTCCTCGCGCCAGCACTTGCTCCCGCGAAATCGCGCTGCCCTTGCCCAGCACCGTCAGGTTGCTGGTGCCCGGAACTACGCGGCTGTATTCATCAATCCCCGCCAGCCGCGCCCCCTCGCCCAACCGGAGCAGCGTATCCGTCGCCGATGTGCAAAGGCTCAGGACGCGTTGGGGATTCGCCGGGATCACCACCGTTTGCTTCGTGGAATCCGTGACGGCGCGACCGCTGGTGCCCGGCAAGGGGGCACTGCGACCGGTCAGGCTGGCGAGCGCCAGTGCCACCAGGCACCCAACGATGGACAAAAACCGGGGCATATCGTGGTGGCGCTAGTTCGTTTTTTGAAGTTGGTAAAACTGCTGCACCGCGCCACGCGGCAGCAGGACGGCGTTCTGACCGTTGATGACCGTTGGCGCATTGGTCACGTTGCTCCAGCTCCCGGCCTCCAAGCTGGGCCGGAACTGCAACTGATACGTATCCGTGGAAACCGGCCAGGTGACGACCACATTCAACGCAATGCCCAGTGCGGGCGGGGCGGTCTGCGGTGGGCGCGTGACCGTGAGCGCCGCCAGTTGCGGGCGCAGGCTTGTTTCCCGCGTGCCGGGCACATCCGTCGCCGCCACGGTAAACCTTACGCTATTGGTCGCCGCCAGGCTGCCCAGCACCTCGAAACTCGCCACGCTCGGGCCGTAGTTCAATCCCGTGCCGGTCTTATCCCATTGCGCAACATCATCGCCGCCCAATTGCACGCCGTTGAAATAGAGCCGGTCATTCTGTCCCGTGTCGCCATACGTGTAGAGCGCGGTCAGCCGCGCTGCCGTGGCATTTGTGGGGTTCACAGTGCCCAGCGGGACGGTGCGCTGATTGACTTGCGGCGCGGCAGGCGTGCCGTAAATGTCGCCGCTGCCTTCGGCCAGTGCATAATCAAACTGATTGCTCAAGGCGGCGGATTGATAGACCGCTACGAGGGTGACATGGTGAATCCGCCCGTCGAAACTGTCTGGCGTGCTTTCCGTGATGCTCACCGTATTGCTGGAACCGTCCCGGTGCAGCATCTCCCCCGGCACCGGCAGGCCAACCACCCACAGCCCGGACCCCGCGCCATAGACGCACGGCGCAGCCCCGCTAAAAACCTCGTTGGCGTCACTCGTGGACCCAAACACCAGTGGGTTGGCTGTGGGCAGGTTCGTGCCATTGATGGCCACCGCCATCTGGCAGGTGTAATTCGCCGTGCCGCCCCACACCGTCATGATCAACCGGCTGGCGACCACCCGGTCGCAGGCCGGCAGCGACCACCCGACGGTTGTGTTGAAAGGCAAGCTCGGGGTGCTGTTGGCCCAGTTGGTCGTGGTGCCCCAAAACAACGCCCCGTTGCTCACGCTCCCGGCTAGCACATTGCTGATCCCTTGGCCCGCGGTGGCAAAACCGGCCTGGACGGAGGCCGGTCGCAACGCGAAGCCGGCAGTGAGCACCAGCGCCAGCACAAGTGATTGGCCCAGGCCGAATGGTCGAGCTTGATTGGCTATGGGTTTGTCCGGATGCATTTTCATGATTTCTATTGGGAGGCGTCCCAGTCGGTTTGTTGGGTTTTGATTTTGGTTTCAGCGTGGCCGTCACAAAACACGGCCACAAAACTGCCCTTGGGATGGCGACAGTCCACGTCCACCACCGGTTCCTTGAACGCGCTGCCCCCGCCGCAGTAATACTTGCCGGGCGTGCAGTCCGCAAAAATGATCGTGCCCGAGGGGCGCGGCACGGCATGGCCCTTCACGCCGTACCAGAAACAATGCGCCTGGTCGCCAAAGCGGAAGGTGTTGATGCCGTAGCTCAGGAAAATATTCGTGTCCCACGTTACCGGAATGCGCTGCATATCCGCTGGACACAGGTACACCCCTGACTTCTTGCTGAGGTAGGGCTGAATCAGGTCCATCCAGCGCGTGGTCGAATCCACCCACGCCGGCGGATACGATTCATTCTCGTCGGCATACATCTGCGTGGCCAGGCCGATTTGCCGCAGGTTGTTCAGGCACCCGGCGCTTTTCCCCCGCGCCTTGCCCTGGGCCAGCGCCGGCATCAGCAGCGCGGCCAAGATGGCGATAATGGCAATCACCACCAGCAATTCGACCAGCGTGAACCCGTCCCGGCTTTGCCGGGACCGTTCCGCCTGCCGCACTTTGCAAGTGTTACGCATGTCCGAAAACGTGTTACCAACACCGGAAGTGTTACGCAATATCTATTTCGTGTGATTCGCAAATTTCGTCTGGCAGGAGCCGGTTATGGCAAGTGCTTCTTGGCGGTTGATGGGCCAGCAAAACCATGGCATAAAAGGCCAATCAAAAAGCCCTTTATGAAAAAGAACGAGAGAGCGATTTACAGCCGCACGCCGATGGAACGGATGATGACGATCCATGAAAAGATCAAGGCAGGCGGTTGGCCCAACTGCGTCCAGATGGCGGCGGAAATGGAGGCCGGGCTGCGGACCGTGAAGCGGGATGTGGAGTTCATGCATGAGCGGCTGAAAATGCCGATTGCATACGACAACCAGAAGCACGGTTTTTACTACACCCGGCCAGTGGAGCATTTCCCCAGCATGCCGATGACTGAGGCGGAAATCTTCGCCATGCTGGTGGCGCACAAGGCCATTGCCCAATACCACGGAACCCCGTTCCAGAAGCCGCTGGAAATGGCCTTCAAGAAGATGACCGGGATGCTCGACCGGGAAGAGCGCTACTCCCTGGAAAACCTGCAAGAGGCGCTTTCCTTCCGGCCATTTGCGCCGGATGACACGGATTTGCGCATTTTCCAGACCATCACGCGGGCGCTGCAAAGCAAGCGGACGCTGCGGTTCAAGTACCGGAACCTGGGGGCGAAGGCGGCGCAGGGGCGGTTGGCGCGTCCGTATCATCTGACCTGCATCGAAAACCACTGGTACCTGCTGGCCTGGGACGAGAACCGGCAGGACATCCGGACGTTTTCGCTGAGCCGACTGGCGGAGCCGGAGATGACCGCGACGCATTTCACCAAGCCCAAGGATTTCAATCCAGACGAATACCTGCGCGGGAGCTTCAACGTGTTCAAAGGGAAGGATGACTTTGATGTGGTTATCGCGTTCGATGCCTGGGCCACGGACCTGATCCGGGGGCGTCAGTGGCATTCCAGCCAGAAACTGGAGGAGCTGCCGGAAGGCGGGTCAAGGCTGAGGATGCGCCTCAACAGCGTGGAGGAAATCGAGCGATGGATTCTCACCTGGGGAACGCATGCCACGGTGCTGGAACCCCAGCAACTGATTGACCGGATCGCGGACACCACGGAAAAGCTGGCGCAACGGTATCGCGGGGCGCGGACGGTGGCGATTTAGTTGAGGGTATGTGGTTGATGGTTGATGGTCGAGATGCCCTCACCCGGCCTGCGGCCACCCTCTCCCATCCGATGGGCGAGGGTTGTCTTTTCTGGGCGGTTTACCCAGGGTGGCGCTCCTGCGTCGCTTGCCCTGGGCTAGTGTCTGCTTGCCCCGTTGGGGCTGCAATTTGAGCCTCGTCACCTCGGCACCTACGGGGAAGGGATGGTGAATAACCCTGTGAATAAGTTTCTGGAGTTTTTTGGGGTCAGTGCCCGTAGATGGCACTGACCCCGTGGTACAATGGGCGTGAAAAATGGTAGTAAACCACTAAACGAAAGGAACTTATATGGCAAATGTGAATCTGTTTACGCAACCGGGAACTTTCCGCCGGATGAAACCTGAGTTTCTGTGCAAATGGCTGGAACCGGCGCGGGATTACCTTGCTGGGCGCGGGTTCGTCCTGCCTGCGGAGGGGAGCGGGCAGATTGATTTCGATCGGCTGGCCGGCATCTTCATGGAACCTGACGCGGCCATGCCACGGGAATTGATGCACTCGGCATCGCTGATCCATGAAATGTCCACGGAGAATGCCATGCATGACCTGCTGGATGGCATAAGGCATCTCCAGGGGAAACTGGTCATTGGGGACGACCCTGACCCGGTGGATGTGGCGGTGCAGGTTTGGCTGTATGCCCCGGATGTCCTGGAGGAAATGCACCAGATGCACCAACTGGACCGGCCTAGGGGGTTCGTGCATTTTGTGACGGACCGCCAGCCAGACGAAGGGTTTGACGGGCCGACGGATGAACAGAAGGCCGCACTGGAAGCGGAACTCGCCGACTGGTTCCACCACGCGAAACGCGGACGGCACGCCAAGGTGTGGACGTACCGGCGGCCAGGGGAATACTGGTTCCTGGTGCGGCATGGGCTGGCGAGCAAGCGGCAGGAGGTGGTATCGGCGACGGGGACGGACACGCTCATTTTCCGGCCCGGCGAATATGATGTGCTGGTGTACAACCGTCAGAGCGGCGAACTGCGAGTGCATGGATGCAGCCCCCGCGAGGTGGAAATGCTCCGGACCTCCTTCGGCAAACACATTTTCCATGACAAGGATTTTTTCCCTGGGGGCGCAAGGTTCACGCTGGCGCCGCTGGTGGAAACCGGCAGAGGCTGCCTGGCCTGCCGGGATGTGCCGGGGATTGAAGACATCACGCTGACGGAAGTGCAGGCTTTCACAGGCGGCGGGGAATGGCTGAGGACGACGTTCCAGGCGGGCGACCTGTTCACGAACATCGAAAAGGAAAAAGTAGTCCTGCCGGCGGCAGAGAATCTGGTGCGGGCCAGTTTTCTGGTGCGGTTCAGCGACTCGGCAAAGAAACGGACGATCAAGATCATGGGCAGCAACAAGCTGAGTGTGGTCCGGGACGGGGACACCGCCATGATGGAAAAATGGCTGGCTGCCCGCGGTTTCATCATCAAACGCAAGGTGGAAGGGAATGAAGATGGAGAAGATTTGGCATCCGCTTGAACGGTTGGCAGATGGAGCCGTGATGCTGGAGTGGGAGCAAGGCTTGGGGAAGGAACTGGATCAGGTTCGGCGCTACCTGCGGTTGAGCAACGATCCGGCAAAGACTTTTCCCTGCACCAACCCGCTCGGGTGCGGATTTCCGCACCGAGTTGAAAAATACGGCAAAGGCCGGTGGGTGGCCGTGTGCGACGAAGAAGATAACTGCCCTGGCATCCTACTGGATGGGAAAGACCTGCTGGTATATGAGGTTGACCGGAAGGCGCTGTGTGCCGGAATTGCGCACGCGCTCAAACTGGAGCCGCCAGCAGCCCGAAAGTCGACGCATGCCCGTGCGGAATTGGCCGGCACGCACGGGCCCGGACGCCATGAAGTTTACCTGATGTTTCCGGCGGACCATGCCAGGATGGCCCGCGAAGTGGAAAGGCTTTTTGGACCGCATCCTGCGCCCTTCATCCTCATGACGCCGAGTGGCGAACACTGCACCGCTGAAGTGGAATCCGCGGCTACGGCGATCCCGACGGTCGTGACAGCAGCGTCGGCTTCCGGTGTGTGTTGGTGGGTGGGGGTTCTCTGAAGGCGACCATTCCCGGCGAGGTGTCGGCGGAGCATTTGGCTTCGCCGTCGAGTGCCAAGCAGGCCAGCCTATCCGCTGCCCCCGTGCCCCGGTGACGGGGAAAAGACGCGGAGCAGGCCGTGGCCGGTAGGCGCAAGCTGGAAGTCACGGCCTGTTGTATCGGTCTCGGAGC
>CAIWHP010000226.1 GCA_903912445.1 uncultured Lentisphaerota bacterium | reverse complement strand
GGCAATTCGTCGCATCGAGAGCAGAGGGGCGAATGAGCTTGCACACCGGGCGCTGAGAATTGCCGGCCGGGTATTCCAATACGGCATTGCGACATCTGTGGTGGAACGCAACCCTGCCGCGGACCTACGCGGAGCATTGGAACCAGTTGTAGTAAAGCACCATGCTTCTATTACCGATCCCAAGCAAGTGGGCTCATTACTGCGCGTACTTGACGGATACACCGGCACTTTCGCAGTCAAGTGCGCGCTACTGCTGGCACCAATGCTATTCGTTCGTCCTGGTGAGTTGCGTCAAGCTGAATGGACTGAAATAGACCTGGACAAAGCGGAGTGGAAGAGGGCGCAGCAAGACTGCGCCCCTACGAAAAAACGAACGCGAGAGCATGACGATGAGCGATTTGATCCGTAGAGCGGTGGCGGTATTGGAAGGCTACACGCCCGGCGAGCAGCCGCAGGTGCCGGGGCTGGTGAAGCTCAACACCAACGAGAACCCCTATCCGCCCGCGCCGCGCATCGCCGAGGTGCTGAAAAACTTTCCCGCCGACAGCCTCCGCCTCTATCCCGATCCCATGGCCGTGAAACTGCGCGAGGCCATTGCGCGCAAGCACGGCTGCCGGCTGGAAAACGTGTTCGCCGGCAACGGTTCCGACGAGGTGCTCGCGCTCTGCACACGCGCCTTTGTGGGGCCGACCGGCACGATCGGTTTCTTCGAGCCGTCCTACTCGCTCTATCCCGTGCTCACCGCGATCCAGGACGTGGCGCAGAAGCCCGTGCGCCTGAACGCCGATTTTTCGTGGCACATGGAGCCCGGCTATGTGGCGAACCTGTTCTTCCTCGCCAACCCCAACGCGCCGACGGGCATCCAGTATCCGCGCGAAACGGTGCGCGCGTTCTGCCAAAGCTTCCCGGGCGTCGTGCTGGTGGACGAGGCCTACGCGGATTTCGCCGACTACGACTGCGCCGATCTCGCGCTCTCGCTGCCGAACGTGCTGGTGGCGCGCACGCTCTCGAAATCGTCGTCGCTTGCCGGCTTGCGCCTCGGCTATGCGCTCGGCTCCGCAGCGCTGATCGAGGCGCTCTACAAGATCAAGGATTCCTACAACCTCGACCGCCTCACGCAGGCCATCGGACTCGCCGCCATCGAGGATGGCGACCACCTGCGCAGCAACGCCGAGAAAATTAAGACGACCCGCGCCCGCATTGCCGCCGCGCTCGCGCAACTCGGTTGCACCGTGCTGCCCTCGGCGACCAACTTCCTCTTCGTCAAACCCCCGCGCCTCCCCGCCGCCGAGGTCTTCGCCGCCCTCCGCGCGCGCAAAATCCTCGTCCGCTATTTCCCCGGCCCCCTCACCGGCGCGTTCCTGCGCGTCACCGTCGGCACCGACCCTGAAATGGATCAGTTCCTCGCCGCGCTGCGGGACATCCTGGGTTGACCGTGTGTGTGCGTGCGCAAGCCCCCTCTCCGCTGGAGTTGGGCCGGGTGTGCTCAAAACTCAGCCCACCCAGCGCCGTTTCGCACCAAAAAGCCTCCGCTAAAAAGCAAGGACCCCTTGCCCCCGTAAGATGCGGGTCACAGAATACATACGAAGCGAGTTGCTCCTCCCCTGGCGGTTGCGGCGACAGGCCAACAAGGCTGGCATCCTCTGCGCAAGAATGGGCTGGCAATCTGGGGTGCATGGGTAAGACTATCTGCATGACTTCTGCCTTGGTCGAGCGTAGAGGGTGCGCAGTGACTTGGTACCTCTACGTCATTCGCACGGTCGGGGGCTGCCTGTACACTGGCATCGCCACGGATGTAAGGCGTCGCTTTCAGGAACATGCGAGCGGCGGCCCCAAGGCGGCGAAGTTTCTGCGTGCACATCCGCCTCGTGAGATCGCTTTCACGCGCCGTCTAGGTTCCCGCTCCTTGGCGCTTAAGGTGGAGTACTGGTTCAAGCAACTCTCCAAACAGGATAAGGAAGCGATCCTTAGGGCAGGCAAGTTGCGCATCGACCGGAAGTCGGGCAAGATTCGGCGGTGAGCAAAGCGGTGCTGAGTCTTACACGGGCGGAACCACAGCCCGACACCCAAGTTAACCTTGACCAGCACGGCGATGCTGACGACCTGTACCAGCCACGCGAATGAGGCAAGGGGTCTGTCCTTGCAAGCCAGCAAACTACTTCCGGCCCGCCCGTGGCATCTCGGTGTGCCAGTTGGGCGTCAGTGGGCGGCCCGGACCGCGGCGGAGGTGCGGCGGAAGTGGTGGCCGTAGATGGCCAGGGTGACGGCCAGCGGCAGCAGGCGGGGACAACGGAAGAAAGTCCACACCAGCAGGCCCCAATACTGGAAGCGCTCGCGGCCGATGATGCCGAGCCGGAAGGTGGAGCGGAGGAAGGCCGAGAGGTTGCGCCAGCTCATGTTCGAGGGGATTTTGGGCGGATGATATTCGCGCAGGAAGGTGCGCACGCGCTGGTAGTAGGGGCCGGGCGCGTAGATGTTCCGGAGGATCCGCCCGTAGCCGGCGCGCAGCTTTTCGATGCCCATGCGCGGCACGACGTTGGTCGTGCCGTCCGAATTGTTCCCCGTGGACGGGCCGGCGAGGCGGCCTTCGCCTTTCAAGCGCGCGTAGAGCTTGGTGCCGGGCGGGGCGCTGAGCATGCCGACCATCGCGGTGACGATGCCGCTCTTCTGGATGAAATCGATCTGCCGCTGGAAGATGGAGGCCGTGTCGCTGTCGAACCCGACGATGAAGCCGCCCTGCACCTGCAGGCCCGCATGCTGGATGCGCTTGATGTCCGCGATCAGGTTGCGATGCCGGTTCTGGCCCTTGTTGCATTCGGCGAGGCCGGCCTCGTCCGGCGTCTCGATGCCGATGAAGACGGTGTCGAAGCCCGCCTGCACCATCTGGTCCATCAGCGCCGCATCGTCGGCCAGGTTGATCGAGGCCTCGGTGAAGAAGGTGACGGTGGGGCGCGTCTGCCGCCATGCGCTCAGGACGGGCAGCAGTTCCTCCTTGAGGTACCGCTTGTTGCCGATGAAGTTGTCATCGACGAAGAACACCTGCCGGTGCCAGCCGCATTGATAGAGGCTTTCCAACTCGGTGACGATCTGCGTCGGGGTCTTCATGCGCGGGCGGTGACCGAAGAGCGCGGTGATGTTGCAGAACTCGCAGTCGAACGGGCAGCCGCGTGAGAACTGGATGCTCATGGAGGCATAGCGGCGCAGGTCGGCCAGTTCCCAGAGCGGCGCGGGCGTCTGGCGCAGGTCGGGATATTCCGTCGAAGTGTAGACCCGCTGGGCGTGGCCCTGTTCCCAATCCTGCAGGAACCTGGGCAGCGTCACTTCGGCCTCGTTCAGCACGAAATGATCCACGGCGGGAAATTGCTCGTGCTCGGAGCTGAACAGCGGCCCGCCCGCGACCACGGTCTTGCCGGCGGCATGGGCGCGCGCGATCAGCGCCTGGGCCGAGTCGCGCTGGGCGATCATGGCGCTGATGAACACCACCTCGGCCCACGCGAGGTCTTTCTCCTGGAGGCGGCGGATGTTCACATCCACCAGCCGCTTGGACCACGCGGCCGGCAGCATGGCCGCGACCGTCAGCAGGCCGAGCGGCGGCAACGAAACTTTCCGGTGGACGAACTTCAAAGCGTGTTTAAAGCTCCAGAAGGTCTCCGGAAATTCCGGATATAGTAACAACACTTTCACGGCAAAATATACGCCTCCCCCGAGTGATAACCAGCCGGGGGCGGTGTGACCAGGCGCAACGGAACCGGCACGGCCACCGTGGCTGCTCGTCGACGGCGGCCACAGGCCGCCGCTACAGCAGGGCTGAGGGATAAGCGCCAAGGGGTGTCTGAGAAAGAGGCGGAGGCCGAAGCCCCGGAAAATCAGTATCGGCGCCGGCCACTCAGCGGATGGGCACCGGTTGATTCCACGTTTGCCGGCCGTCGAAGACCCCGGTGAAAAGGTGGGTGGGCTGACCGTTCTCGATAAGCAGCCACGGCCGCTCGCGACGTACAGGATGAAATTCCGTTCCGTCCGCCCAGCGGATGGTGTGGTCGTAATCCGCGGCGGCATACAGCGGCTGCCAGTCGTGGAGGCCGTCGCGGGAGACCAGGTGCGCGCCCCAGCGCTCGTGGCCGGTGATGCTGCCCGCGTTGTCCTCGCAGACCAGATGCCACCGGTCACCTTGCTTGAAGAAGAAGAAATCTTCCAGCCGCGCCTTGGGCCAGAGGTTCGTATTGGCGAGCTGGTAGGGGCCGGCGTAGCTGGGCGCGGTGGAAATGCAGACGCGCAGGTCCTTGGTGCGCCAGACGAGCTTCACGCCGCCGTCGGGCTCGAAACAGGCGCTGGGGTTGTTGGCGTCGCTGGCGCAGCCGAGGTCGAGCGGCTGGTCGCTGCGCGTCCACGGCCCGGTGATCGCCGGCGCGGTGGCGCAGCCGATCTGCCGGTAGGCCTGGCCGACGTCCGACCCGATGTAGAACAGGACGAACCGGTCGCCGACGCGATAGATCGCCGGATTGTGCGCCATGCCGGCATCCCACGTGCCCGCGGCGCGCGCGCCGATGACGACCTCTTGAAACGTGTAAGGGCCCTCCGGCCGCGGGGCGGTCGCGCGGACGATCTCCGAATGCTGGCGGTAGCCCTCGGGAAACTTCGTAGCCTCCGGCCAGCGCGCGGCGAACAGGTGATAGGTCGCACCCACCTTGATCGCCGACCCGCACCAGACGAAATAGCCCGGCATCCGGAAGCCGCTGTCGCGGCTCACGGGCTGCAGGCGCTCGCGCAGGGGCGCTTCGTCGGCGGCCGCCGGCAGCCGCGCGAGGAGGGTCAGCGCCGCCAGTGTGGGCGCCGCCCAGCGGCGCAGGCATGACGGGCTCACGGCTTTTTCCCCGCGGGTGCGGGCGGGTTGAGGGGCTGATAGGTCTCGATGAGCTTGAGCAGGGTGGGGCGGTACTGTTCGAACAGCTCCGCGGGCCCTTCGCAGAAGATCTGGTGGGCGATGCGATCCTTGACGAAATCAATCGCCACCACCTTGGTCTTCATCAGCTCCAGCTCGCGTCGCGCGGCGGGTATGCCATGAAAATAGGACGTCTGGATTTCCGTGCGCAGGCCGTATTCGCGTTCGCGCCGGCTCAGGGCCTTGAACAGGGTCGGCAGGTCATCGTAGGCCACGCGCGACGCGCTCAGGCTGACGCTGAACCGGTTCGGGCTGACGAGCGTGAGGTCGTAGGGCGCCACGTCCTCGCCCGTGCGCACCACCCAGCCGTCCGGCAGCGCCAGGCTGAACAGGCCGTTGGCCGCGGTGACGCGCCGCCCGGCGGCGATATCGCGCTCCAGTTGCTGCAGTTCTTCCGGCACACTTGTGAGGCGCTGCCCCAAGCTGCCGCCGCGGCTCAGCTTGACCATGTCGATGATGATTGCCGTCACGAACAGGACGCCAAAGATCAGCAGCATCGGCTGGACCCAGCGATGCTTCTCCGGATTGAGGGAGAGCCCCCGCTGCGGCAGCAGCTTTTGCCGCCGCTCCCGCATCCTGCCCAGTTGTTCGAGCGTGATCTTCATGCCGCCGCATCCCGTTCTGGAAAAGCCACGTCACACCCTACCACCGGAGGCGGGCGGATTTCAACCCAAGCCGCCGGCGGGAGCGCCCGCCGGCCGGCTTGCGGATGTGGGCAGAGGGCGCTGCCTGGCGGGTTTCCAAGCCTTGGAAAAAGTGCGGGGCGGAGTTTCCAAGGTTTGGAAATCCGCCCCGCCCTGCGCTCAGCGCGCGCTCAGCCTTTGGCTTTTTGGCCGATCGCCTGGCAGGCGACGATCGCGGCGATGCCGACGATGTCGTCGGCGCTGCAGCCGCGCGACAGGTCGCTCGCGGGCTTCTTCAGGCCCATGAACACCGGCCCGAGCGCGACGGCGCCGGCGAGGCGCTCGGTCAGCTTGTAGCAGGTGTTGCCGCAGTTGAGGTCCGGGAAGACGAGGACGTTGGCGCGGCCCTCGATCGGGCTGCCCTTGGCCTTGCTCGCGCAGATGGCGGGGATCAGGGCGGCGTCGCCCTGCATCTCGCCATCCACGTCGGCCTCGATCTTCAGCTCGGCGATGCGCGCCTTGGCGAGCGCGGTGGCCTGGATCACCTTGTCGATGCTCGGGTCCTTGGCGCTGCCCTTGGTGGAGCAGGAGATCATCGCGATCTTCGGGCGGACGCCGAGCAGGGCCCAGGCGACGCTCGCGGTGGCGACGGCGATGTCGGCGAGCTGTTCGGCGTTCGGGTTGATGACCGTGCCGGTGTCGGCATAGATCAGCGCGCCGCCGACGCCGAAGTCGAAGAGCGGCAGCTGCATCAGGCTGAAGCTGGAGGCGATCTTGACCTGCGGCGAGATGCCGATGATGGGGAAGACGGCGCGGCAGACGTCGGCCGTGGCATGCGCGGCGCCGGAGACGAAGCCGTCGCATGTGCCCGTGCGCACCAGCATCGCGCCAAAGCGCATCTCGTCGGAGATGAGCTTGCGCGCGTCGTCGAGCGAGAGGTCCTGCTTGCCCTTGCGCAAGGCGACGAAGTCCTGCGCGAACTGGTCCGTCAGCGGCGAGGTGCGCGGGTCGATGACGTCCCACCCGGCGGTGGTCACGCCCTGCTGCTGCGCGAGCGCCGCGACGGTGTCGGGCTGGCCGACCACCGTGACGCGGGCGAGTTTTTCCGCCGTGATTTTCGCGGCGGCCTTGATGGTGCGCGGGTCGCCGCCTTCCGGCAGGACGATGTGCTGGACTTGCGCCCGGGCGCGCTCCCAGATGAGTTCGGTCGCTTTCTTCATGGTTCCTTCGAGGGTTGTGGTTAATGGAGAGGGGTTCAGGAGAGCATGCGCAGGGTCTCGCGGGCGATCATCAGCTCCTCGTTGGTCGGCACGGCCATGGCCTTCGGGCCGGCGGCGTTGCGCGAGATGACGAGCTCGTTGGCGCGGTTCTTCGCGGCATCGAGCTCGATGCCGAGGAAGGAGAGCTTTTCGCAGACCAGGGTGCGGATGCGCGCGGAGTTCTCGCCGATGCCGCCGGTGAAGATGAGCGCGTCGAAGCCGTTGAGGATCGCCGCGTAGGCGCCGACGTATTTCTGCAGCCGGTGGATGAAGACGTCGAGCGCGAGCTGCGCGGCGGCGTTCCCGCCGTCGGCGGCGGTGATGATGTCGCGCATGTCGCCGGACCCGATGCCGGCGAGGCCGAGCAGTCCGCTGGACTTGTTGAGCAGCTTGTCCACGTCATCGACGCTGTGCCCGGCGCGGCACAGGAAGAGGACGAGCGCCGGATCGAGGTCGCCGCAGCGCGTGCCCATGACCAGGCCTTCGAGCGGCGTGACGCCCATGCTGGTGTCCGCCACGCGGCCCTGGTTGATCGCGGTGATGCTGCACCCGTTGCCGAGGTGCGCGGTGATCAGCTTGCACTCCTTGATGTCGCGGCCGAGCGCCTTTGCGCCGGCGAGCGCCACGTAGTGGTGCGATGTGCCGTGGAAGCCGTAGCGGCGCAGCTTGTGCTGTGTCGTCACGGCGGCCGGGATCGCGTAGGTATAGGCGGCGGCCGGCATGGTCTGGTGGAAGGCAGTGTCGAACACGGCGACCATCGGGATCTCGGGGAACAGGAACTCGCAGGCCTCGATGCCCTCGTAGTTCGGCGGGTTGTGCAGCGGCGCGAGCGCGTAGCAGTCGAGGATCGTCTGCTTGACCGCCGCCGAGATGTGCAGCGAGCCGGTCACCTCCGCGCCGCCGTGTACCACGCGGTGGCCGATGCCCTTGATCACGTCGAGGTTGCTGATCACGCCGTGCTCGTTGTCGCAGAGCGCGAGGCACGCCGCGGAGATCGCCGCCTCGTAGGAATTGGCGACGATCTTCTTCTCCATCTTCTGCCCGCGGTGGTTGCTGTACTTGAGCGACGCGGACGGCGTCTTCATGCGCTCGATCAGGCCCTTGGCCAGCCACACGTCCTGGTCCATGTCGAACAAGGTGAACTTGACGGACGAACTGCCTGCGTTGATGACCAATATTTTCATTTTTCCTCGAAGTTGAGAGCTTTGCCACGTCCTGTGGCCGTGACAACGGACACGCCGATGTAGCAGGGAAACGCGCGGTTGACAAGTCTGATTCGCGCGTCGAAGATGCCGCGACGAATGTTCACGGCCACACGCAATACGGGATTCGCATGGGCGGCAGCCTTTCTCCTGCTGCTGGCCTTCTATGCGCTGACCAACCCGCGCAACCATTCCGAGGCGAACGATGCGCTCGGCTACGCGCTGGCGGCCGAGCAGGCGCCGGCCGCCCAGGCCTGGCACAGCCAGCACCTGCTCTATGTCCCGGCCGCGAAACTGCTTTTCGCCGCCGCGCAAAAAACGGGGCTGGCCGACCGCGCCAACCCGGTGCTGATCCTGTTCAGCCGCGTCTGCGGCGCGCTGGCGGTGCTCGCCGTCTTTGCGCTGCTGCGGCGCCGCCAGGTGGCGCCGTCCGCCGCGTGCGCCGGCGCCGCCGCGCTCGCTCTGTCCTACGGCTTCTGGCGCTACAGCAACGAGACCGAAATCTATGCGCCCGCCCTGCTGCTGATCCTGCTCGCGTGGCTCGCCGCCGCCGGCGCGCCGCGCTGGCGTAACGTCATTCTCGGCGCCGCGCTGGCCGCGCTCGCGTGCCTGATGCACCTGCTGAATGTCCTGCCCGCGCTCGCCGCGCTGCCGCTCTTCTACCTGCTGCAGCGCCGCTGGCGCGCGGCGCTGGTCCACGGCGCGCTGGCCGGCGGCCTCACCGGCGCCGTCTACCTGGCGCTGTTCGGCTCGCGCGCGGCGGCGGCCATCTTCAGGGCCGGCGCCGACCAGCCCGAAGGCGGCCTCCACCTCGCCAGCCTCGCCAAGGGGGCCGTCGCGCTGGCGCAAAACATCACCGCCGGCAATTTCCTCTTCGCCTCGGCATGGTTCCAGCACGCGCTGACGGAGCTGTTTCCCTACCGCGCGCTGGCCCGCCAGATCTTCACCGGCCAGCACGCCGACGCGCTCTCGCGCACCGTTCCCTACGTCACGCTCGCGCTGCTCGTGCTCGTCGCGGGCGCGCTGCTGGTCGCGCGCCTGAAAATCCGCCGCGCACAAAACGATGTCGCGTTCACGGTCTCCCTTGGCGCCTGGTGCGTGCTCTACGCGCTGGTCGTGCTCATCACCGAGCCGGGCGGGCCGGAGAACTGGGTGATGGCGCTGCCGCCGCTCATGCTGCTGCTGGCGGCGACGGTGTTTGCGCCGCTCGCCGCCGCCGGCCGCGCCGCCCTGCCGCTCGCGTTCGCGCTGCTGCTTGGACTCCATAATTATTTCGGCGCCTTCCGCCTGCTGGCCGATGAGGCCGGCGACCTCGCCGCGTGCAAATCCGCCTGGCTCGTCCAGCAGGCCACGGCCGACGACCTCGTCCTCAACGCCGACAGCTTCGAGGTCGCGCGCTATCTCGCCTACCACGGCCGCGCCAAGGTCATCCACCTGATCTATGCCGTGGATGAAGCGACCAAGCCACAGTTCCTCGCGGAGTTGAACAACTGCCGCGGCCGCGTCTACGCCACCGCCGACGTCTTCGAACTGCCTGCCTCGCTCCAGCGCCGTTTCCCGCAGCGCGCGGAGTTTTTGAAAAAGCTCGGCCGCGAACTCGCTCCTGCTTTCGCGCCCGTGGCGACCAACGCCTGCGGGGTGGTCTTCGTGAGGAAGCCGGACTCGGCGCGGTGAGCTTTCATTTTGTCAAACGCGCTGCTTGACGCGCAAGGGGCAAGCGGCTATCGTGCGCGCCGCTTTTCGCCCTTATCGTCTAGAGGCCTAGGACACCAGGTTCTCATCCTGGGAACATCGGTTCGAATCCGGTTAGGGGCGCCAACCTGCGCTGCGGCGACAACTAGTTTCCTCCCACCATTTGACAGCGCCGGTGTTATGCCGGATGTTTCCCGCCGTTGAACCAAAGGAACAAAAGATGAAAAAGATACTCGCAGTGTTGGTCGCGGCGCTGGCCGCAACGGTGGTGGTGGGTGCGGCCGAATATTCCGACATCACGATCCCGGACCTGCAGGCGGCCCTCGCGGCCAAGACCGTGACGGTGCTGGATGCCAATGGCACCGAATCGTGGCAGGAAGGCCATATCCCGGGCGCGATCGACTTCGCGACCCAGAAGGACAAGCTGGCCAAGTTGCTGCCGCAGGACAAGGGTGCCTTGATCGTCGCCTATTGCGGCGGCCCCAAGTGCGGCGCCTACAAAGCCGCCGCGGCGGCCGCGGCCAAGCTGGGCTACACCAACGTCAAGCACCTCTCCGCCGGCCTTCACGGCTGGAAAGGCGCCAAAGCGTCCGTCGAAAAAGGTTCGTAAAGCCTGACGCATGATCCGCTCGCGGCCGCGGCCCTCACAAGCCGCGGTCGCTTTTTTGTGCCCGGCCAGATACAGGCTTCCAACGGCCCCGCTCAACGCACCGCGCTCTCCGTCGGCACCGGTTTTCTTGTCGGTCGGGGTTGTCCAGCCACGCCCACCCGGTTGAGTGTTTGGCGGGCGGCGCGTCACGCCGCCGGGGGACTACGCCGCAAACAGATTTCGACAGAATCATTGAGGGCAGCATCATCAGGAGGCGCAGTGCCGTGGTGAAATGGTTCTGCCCCTAATGATGCTGTCGTTTCTTCCGCTGCTGGCAGTGCGTCATCACCCTGTATAGGACCTCGCACGGGAGAGCGGCAGCGGAAGAAGTTCACATAAGACCATGAAGGGAACGAAGCTCTTTGTTCCCTTCGTTATCTTCGTGCTCAACGTCTGCCGTCAGACCAGTTCCGCGAACAACCTCTCCCGCAGACGAACAGGGCGCGCCCGCCCGCCTCAGAACTCGTAGCTGAGCTGCCAGCGCAAGAAGTAGGACGTGTCGCCCACTTTGTAATAGTCGCCGGGCCGGATCAGTTCCAGCAAGAGGTGCCCCTTGATCACGTCGTTCTGCGTGAGCCAGCCACGCCCGAGGGTAAACGTGCCGTTCAGGATGCCCATCCAGCCGCGTTCATGGCCGCCGCCGGGGCCGTCCGCCGCAGGCGCCGCGAGATAGCTGCCGGAGATCGTGGTCACCAGCCAGTCACACGGCGAGCAATAGGCGCCGAGCGTGGGCATGATCAGGTTGGACCAGCGGCCGGCGCCATCGGCATCAAAGGCATAGACATACAGTTCACTGTTCTGCGGCCAGCGCGACCACAGGGGATTCCAGCCTTCGTCGTGGCCGGTCTTCGGATCGTCGCCGGACAGCAGATAGAAGCTGGCGAAGACGGCCGGCTTGAGGCTCTCGCACACCGGCAACGTGTTGGTCAGACCGATATCCAGCATGTAGGCGCCCACGCCGACATCGTTACGTTGGCCGACCTGCACCGCGGCTTCCACGTTGGCGGTGAGCCGCTTGGTCAACCGCGGCTCGATGCGGAAGCCGAAGGTGCCGAGGTTCAGCGCCGGGTTGTTGATCACGCCGTGCGTGCTGTCGAGGGTCTGCCACGCGAGCTTCGGCGCGACATAGTTCCCGGCCGCATCTTTTTTGGCGGCCACCTCGTAGGGGCTTTCGCGTTTGTACAAGCCGTAGAGTTCGACAGGCATGTCTTTGAAGGAACGGTTCTTGAGGTAGAAGCCGCCGCCGCTCTCGTCCATGCCGTCGTTGGCCGCGGTGAAGCCCGTCACGTCGCGGTCGGAGCTGTTCATCGCGAGCGGATCGATGGAGGGGTCATAGATGGCGAGGAAATCCACCTTCGTGTCCGGGATGTCCTTCCAGGTTGCCTTCAGGGCGTTGAGGTAGAGCGAGCGCGACCCGTCCTTGGGCGTACCATCCAGGATCACCCGCCCATTGCCATAGATCACGTCCTGGCGGCCCAGGCGCAGGTCGAGCCGTCCCTGGGCCAGGTCGCGCCAGTCCAGGTAAAGGTTGTCGAAAAGGATCTCATCCGGCGGATCGTAATTTGACCGCTGCAGCGTGGGCCGCGGGCTGGGCTTGTTCCACAGCCGCATCTCGTCCGCGAGGCGCACGCGCAGCGTCAGGTCGCGGCCTGGATCCACCTCCATCCAGAGCCGCGGCCGGATGCGCAGGTAGTCGTTTTCGCCGCCGCGGGTGTAGCCCGGCGGATCCGCCTTGATCGGGATGTAGTTGAAGTGCTCCTCGCGCACGCGTAAGTCGCCACCCCAGCGCACGACGCCGTTGGTCTGCGCCGCCGGCGCCATCTGGGCCGCGCATAGCCCCAACCCGACGCACACCAGCCACCATCCTGCGTGTTGTTTCGTCATATAAGCCCCTTCACCCCTGCATCCACGCACGCGAATACCCTGACCCGTTTTAATCTATCGAAATCAGCCGACCAGTTCAGCAAAAACTTAGACCAGCTCCGCAAATACCCGGTCGCTGACGAATAGCGCGCGCCCGGCCAGGCGCAGATGGCCGTCTGCCAGTTCGACCCAACCTTGCGCCCTGAATCGTTCCAGCGCCGCGCCGCCGAGCGTGAGCGCGTCAAAGCCGGTTAGCTGCTGGAACGCCGCCAAGTCCACGCCCTCCAGGAGCCGCAGCCAGACGATCAGCGTCTCGCGCGCCTTCGGCTCTGGCGCCAGTTCCTCTTCGAAAGCGCGCGGCGATCCGCCCGCCTCGATGCGCTGGCAATAGGTCGCCACATCCTCGATGTTCGCATGCCGCCGGCGCGCCAGGTGGCCGTGCGCCGCCGGACCGCAGCCGGCGTACTCGCCGCCGCGCCAGTAGTTCAGGTTGTGCCGGCACGCGCGGCCCGGCCGCGCGAAGTTGGAAATCTCGTAGTGCTGGAAGCCCGCCGCCTGCAACTCGCGGCGGATCGACTGGTATTGCTCCGCCTGCTCCTCGTCCGGCACCTCGGCGAGCGCGCCGCGCGCCTGCTGCTCCGCGAGCGGCGTGCCCGGCTCGATGCCGAGCGCGTAGCAGGAGACGTGCTCCGGTTGCCACGCGAGCAGGCCGCGCACATCCGACTGCACATGCGCGGTGGTCTCGCCCGGCAGCGCATACATCAGATCCACGCTCACGTTGTCGAACCCCGCGGCGCGCAGCAGGTCGAAGCCGGCGCGCGCCTCCGCCGCCGTGTGCAGCCGGCCGAGGCGGCGCAGCGCGCCATCGTCGAGCGACTGCACGCCGAGCGAGACGCGGTTGACGCCGGCGCGCCGCAGCGCCGCCGCCTTGTCGGCCTCGAGCGTCCCGGGATTCGCCTCGACCGTCCACTCGCGCACCGCGCCGGGCGGCACGCGCCGCCGCACCAGGTCGAGCAAGGCGCCCAGCTGCGCCGCGTCGAGCGCGGTCGGCGTGCCGCCGCCGATGTAGATCGTGTCCGGCGCGAAGGCTGGGGGCAGGGTTGCCAGTTCCTTATCCAAGGCTTGGAAAAACCGGGCGACTGTTTTTCCAAAGCTTGGAAAAGCCGCCAGCGGCAGCGAGTAGAAATCGCAGTAGGCGCACTTGCGCGCGCAGAACGGGATGTGGATGTAGAGGCCCGGCATGGCGCGGCTATTTTTCCGCGCCGATGGCGAACATGCTCTCGAGGTCGTGCCGGGAGAACACCTTGAAGGCGATCAGGGTTTCCGACTTCGTGATGCCGGGGATCAGCAGCATGTGGCGCGTCACGAGGTCCGCCAGGGCCTCGTTGTCCTTGACGCGCAGGATCGCCACGAGGTCGTGGCGGCCGGCCACGGAGAAGACCTCCGTGATGCCCGCCAGGTCCGCCAGGCGCTCCGCCACCTCGTTCACCCGGCCGCGTTCGGTATTCAGCAGCACCATGGCAGTGATCATAGCTTCATCCTCTTGGGGGTTGGTTCACCAGAAATGATAGTCGCCGGTCGCCAGGATGTAGAGGCCGAGCAGGAAGTTCGTCACCCCGTGGGCGAAGATCGCCGCCGCGATGTCGCGCGTCCGCAGCAGCACCCAGCCGAAGCCGAGCCCGGCGAGGATCCCCGCGAACCACTGGCTGTGCTCGAGGCCGAAGATGAGGCTGACCGCCAGGAAGATGAACGGCTGAAACTGGCCCAGGTCCACCCGCCAGAACTTGTCGCCGAGCATCCAGCGATAGACGAAGCTGCGCCAGAACAGCTCCTCGCACGCGGCGATCGTCACGGAGGTGCCGAACAGCTTGACCAGCGCGAGCCCCCAGCCGCAGTGCTCTGGCGCAAAGGGCCAGACCTTGGGCAGCGCCGGCACATCGAACCAGGGCTGCACCGCGAGGAAGCGCATGTAGAAGGCGTGGAACGCCGGGCAGTGGGCCTTGGTCCAGGGCAGCTCCGGCACGACCCAGACCGCCAGCACCGCCACGCCCACCGCGAAGGCGAACGGCAGGTGGCGCACGCTGGAGCGCGGGTACCAGCGCCACGGCCGCAGCGCCAGCAACAGCAGCGTGCAGAGGACCGTCTGCGTCGCATAGCGCCACGCCGGCGGAATCTGCGGCACATCCAGAAAGATCATGATCGCCATCCAGGCCCCAAAGGGCGCGATGTGGCTCGCGTAGGCCATGCGGCCGGTCTCGGGCTTCTGGGCGGCGATGTCCATGACAAAAAATCCAGACGCATTGTAAGGAAAAACTTGCGGATGGCGACGCTTTTCCCAATCATCGGCACACATGAACACCACTTTCCCCGTTCTCGACGGCGCCGCGGTCGCCGCGCGGCTGGCCGCGCCGCCCGCGCCGTACCAGCAGCATTATTTCGCCATGTTCTCCAGCGTGCTCGGCGGCATCGTCACCGATCCGCGCCTGATGCTCGTGCCGGCCGACGACCATCTGGTGCACCGCGGTGACGGCGTCTTCGACACCGCCAAGTGCCTCGCCGGGAGCCTCTACAACCTCGAAGCGCACCTGGACCGGCTGGAGCACTCCGGCGCTTGCGTCTTCCTCCCTCTGCCGCTGGACCGCGCCGGCCTGCGCGATGCCGTCCTCGCGACCGTGCGCGCGGGCGGCCGGCGCGACTGCCTTGTCCGCCTCCTGCTCGGCCGCGGCCCCGGCAGCCTCGGGATCAACCCGCGCGACTGCCCGCGCGCCTCGCTCTACATCCTCGCCTACGCCGGGCATCCCGCCTTCATGACGGCGCACCCCGGCGGCGCGCGCATCGTCACCAGCCGCATTCCGGTCAAGGCGGATTTCTTCGCCACGATCAAGACCGTGAACTATCTGCCCAACGCGCTGATGAAGCTCGAGGCCGTCGAGGCCGGCGTGGATTTTGTCGTCACCTTCGACGCCGCCGGCCATCTGGCGGAAGGGGCGACGGAGAATTTCGGCATCGTCACCGCCGACCGCCGGCTGTTGCTGCCCGGCCCGGAACACATCCTCGCCGGCACGACGATGAACCGCGCGCTGGAGCTGGCGGCGGAACTGGTGGAGCAGGGGTTGCTGGCCGGTACCGGGCGTGGCGCCATCACGCGTGCCATGGCGCAGGCCGCCGCCGAGATCTTGATTTTCGGCACCACGCCCGATGTCACCAGCGTCGTCGAGTGGGACGGGCGGTGCGTCGGCGACGGTCGTCCCGGCCCTGTCGGGACCGCGCTCAACACCCGCGTGCAACGCGACGAGCGGGAGAACCTCTCCCTGCTGACACCCGTGTGGACTTGAAACATTCCGAGGAATTCCCTTGCATCCGCCGTATTTTTGGCTACATTAGCGGCCGCGACTGCGGGGTGGAGCAGCCAGGTAGCTCGTCAGGCTCATAACCTGAAGGTCATTGGTTCAAATCCAATCCCCGCTACCAACCTTCGCGAAGGCCAGCCCAAGTGGGCTGGCCTTTTGCTTCGGTTGGCACGCCAAGACGAGAACACTTCCTCGAAAGCGCGCATGCAGGTGCTGGAAATAGTCCTGCCGTCCGGACCAAGTCATGGCGGAGGGGCTGTCGGTGTTTGAACGGCGCGGGGGCTCAGTTGGCGAACTTGTTGGCCTTCAGCCAGAACACGAGGTCGTGGACCCAGGGGTGGGGGTGCTCAAAGGGCGGTTTAGCGCCCAGGCCGAGGCCATGACCGCCCTGCTGATAGATGTGCAGGTCGAACGGCACGTTGTTGCGACGCAGCGCGGCGGCGAAGTTGAGGCTGTTCTCCGCCTTCACCCCGTTGTCCGCCCAGGTGTGCCAGATGAAACAGGGCGGCGTCTGCGGCGTGACCTGCCGTTCGTTCGAGAGCAATTCGATCAGCTCGGGTGTGGGCTCCTTGCCGAGCAAATTGGCGCGGGAGCCGTTGTGCGTGTTCTCGCCCATCGTGATGACGGCATAACAGAGCACGCCGAGGTCGGGCCGGGAGCTCTGCCGCTCGACCAGATCCGCCGCCACAGGTTGGCCAGCACCGAAATGCGTCAGCAGCGTCGAGGCGAGGTGTCCGCCCGCCGACGAGCCCATGATGCCGACGCGCAGCGGGTCGAGCTTCCACTCGCCGGCCCGCGCCCGCACCGTGCGTACCGCGCGCGCCGCATCCTGCAGCATGCACGGGTGCCGGTAGCCCGCCGAACCTAGCCGGTACTTCAACACAAAGGCCGTCACGCCGTGCTTATTCAGGAATAGCGCATAATCGTTGCCCTCGTGCGGCGCCAGCCCTCCGTAGCCGCCGCCCGGACAGATGACCATCGCCGCGCCGGTGGCCTTGCCGGGCTCCGGCAGATACGGCGTCAGCGTCGGGATGTCCTTGTCGGTCTTGCCCAGCGCGCCCGGGGCGCCGTCGGGCCAGAGGACCACGGGCGGCTGGCTTTGGGCCATGGCCGACAGCGTGCCGGCCAACATCAGAAGTGAAATGGTCTGCATCATGCGCATGTTATTCCTCATAAATTCCGCGCTGCGTCAGGGGCTTTCGCCGGCAGCCGGCGCGGATGCCGGCGAGTATAGGTGGGTCGGATTTTCTGGCCAGCCTTTTATCGCAGCAGAGGCCCTGTTGAGTGTCTTTCAATATGATCGTCCTCGTTCTCGTCCTCGATCTGCGGTAACAGGATATTTCGAGGACGAGGACGAAGGACGAGGACGAGCAAGAACGGTCAGCTAGTTGTCCGAAGCTCAATCGAAGGAGGGAGTGGGGTGGGGCAGCTGCTGGCTGGACAGGTCCGGCGAGTGCCGTCGATAGCACGTCAAGAATGGGGGGTACACATGGGTTTTGGGTCCGTTGAAACTGTAGCGGCGATCCTGCCGCGGCAAGATCGCAGGCGGCGGCCACAGGCCGCCGCTACAACCGTCCTGATTCTTGGCGCGATATGATCCGATCAGCCGGCTTTCAGCAAGGGCTCCAGCCGCTCCAGGCAGGTTGCGAACCGGCATAGCGCCTCCCGAAACACGACCAGGTTGATACCGTCATGGTTGATGGCGGTCTCCAGCGAGATCGGCATGACAGCGTTCTGGGGAGCGGTGGGTGGGAACAGGAGGGAGATGAAATGCACCGAGCAGAGGTGGTGGATTTCGCGGAACCTGTCCGCAAGGTCAGGCAGGTCTTTCCGCAGCTTGATATTGGTGCCCAGGCGCACCATGGGCGAGTTCCACTGTTTCAGGATGTAGCCCACTTTCCGCCGGCTACGATAAACATCGAAGAACACCTCGATGGCCGGGATGTCCTGAGGCAGTATTTTCCGCAGCTTGATGCCTGTACAGGGCGCGCAGAGGAGCAGGAAATCCTCCAGGTTGCTCTGCTCCACGAGCTGCGCAATACGCTCTTTGGATAGGCCCGGCTTGGGGACGCGCACGAAGCGCAACCGGTTCATCGGACGCCGATATTTGCCGCGGTCAAACGGGTCGTTGTGCATGGCGTCAATTGAAACGGCGCAGCATCCGGAGATTCCCGGGGCGGTCGCGATGGATGACCGGCGCACGTGCCGGCGCGCCCCAAGCCTGGGACAGCGCGGCGACGGCCATGGCGGCCATGCGCGGAGGCGGCTGCGGCGCATAGCAGGCCGGCCCGGCCACCTCGCGCCGGGTTGCCGCGAGCTGACCGAATATTCTGAAATATGAACTGATTCTCATGGTTTTCTTCTTTCGTTTGGGCGTGGGCCTGATGGCGTTGTGATTCTTCATTGCGCCGGGTCGGTGACCCGGCCTACAACGGAGACCTTTTGTCCTGTGTTGGCTCAATCGCCCCGGTAATTCCTGCGCCGGTTCAGGTCCGACATGTGGCCGGCATGCTCTTTTTCGTCCACGCGGAAGAAGGCGGTGTGGATGACGGCCTGGGCGTGGACCAGGGCTGAGCCGGCGAGGCCCTTGGCCTTGCAGCGGTGATCCTCGCCCAGCCCGATGGACTTGAACTGTTTTTCCTCGCACGCGGCGGCCCCGGCGAGAAAGGCCTGCGCCGCCGTCAGCGCCGCGGTGCGGCTCTTGGCCTTCTTCGGCTTGCGCGCCAGCGCGTCCAGCACATAGCTCCGGACCAGCTTGCCGTGCAGCTTGGCGAAGGCCGGCGCCAGCGAGACATAGTCGAATCCGACCGGGGCGCCGTTGATCAGCACCAGGATGCCCTGCTGGTCCGGCAGGAGCGCGAAGGACTGCAGGGCGGTGTCGATATCGGCCTGCCGCGCTTCGAAGACATCCTTCAGCGCGCCGGTCTTGGAGTGGCCCACCTCGAGGTGGCACGCCATGTCGGAGATGCCCTGCCAGACCTCGCCTTGGTTCGACGTGAACCCCGAGTCGGCCGCCAGGCTGCACGAGACGGACCGCGTCTTGCTGGCGCGCAGGCTGGCGTGCATCACATGGCCCGAGGCGCTGAATGCCGGGGAGACGTAGGACCAGCGGCCCTGTTCGGTGCAGCTGACCGGCACATCCACCTGCTTGCCCTCCGGGACCAGGATGCTGGTGTTGAGTACCCGGTTTTGCTTGGCCCCGCAGACCTCCTCGCCGTCCAGCAGCAGGACCGGCTGCGCGGCCTTGTTGCTGACGCGCAGCTCCGGCACCGAGCCGCCCACGCTGACCTCCGTGACGGTCAGCAGGCGCTGCTCCAGCGCCGCGGCCAGCGTCAGGTAGTCGGGCGACGGCCGGCCCGGCGCGAACAGGGGGAACACGGCGATGTGTTGCGCCTGCTGGGGCTCGGCCAACTGCAGCCCCGTCAACAGCTCCGCGAGTACTTGGTTCATGGGTCGCTCCTGCCGAGGCGTTACTGCGTCTCGACGGCCCCTATTTTAGCGGCGCAGACAGACAAAGCTTGTCCGTCTATAATTTATGTCCTATTTTCTCCGACGGACGCTGTTTGTCCGTCAGGCGGTTTACCCACGGAGGCGCAGCATGGAACGCAACAAGAGCCAGTTCGCGCGGTTGATGGAGCTGGACCGGCAGGTCCGGGCCGGCAAGTACCCCAACTGCCTGACCTTCGCCAAGGAATGGGAGGTCTCCCAGAAGACCATCCAGCGCGACATCGACTACCTCAAGTACCAGCTCGACGCCCCGCTGGCCTACGACCGGGTCCGGAAGGGCTTCTGCTACACCGACCTCAACTGGTTCCTGCCCTCGGTGAGCCTGAGCGAGGGCGAGCTCTTTGCCCTGCTGGTCGCCGGCAAGGCGATGGAGCAGTACCAGGGGACGCCGGTCTCCGGGGAGCTCGAGCGCATCTTCGGGAAGATGATGGGCGGCATGACGGACAAGATCACCGTGCAGCCGGAGCTGGTGTTCTCTCGCTTCAGCTTCACCGCGCCGCCGGCCCGGCCGGTGGCGCTTGAGATCTGGAAGACGGTCGTCCGCGGGCTGGCCGGGCAGAAGATGATCAAGATTCTCTACCAGTCGCAGAACGCGGCGCAGGCCAAGCAGCACCTGCTGTCGCCCTACCACATCGCCAACCTGCAGGGGGAGTGGTACGTCTTCGGCCACAGCGACGTGGATGGCGAACTGCGCCAGTTCGCGCTGGCGCGCATCCAGAAGGCCCAGCTGACCGAGCGGTTCTTCGAGCGGCCGCAGGACTTCGACGCCAAGGAGCTGCTGCGGCACACCTTCGGGCGGTTCGTCGGCTCCAACAAGCCCTACACCATCCGGCTGCTGTTCCCCAAGGAGGCGGTGGGGTGGGTGCAGGAGCGCGAGTGGCACCGCGGGCAGAAGCTGCGGCCGCGGGCGCACGGCGCGATCGAGCTGGAGTTCAAGGCCCACGGGCTGTTCGAGGTGTTCCGCTGGGTGCTGGCCTGGGGCCGCAACGTGCGGGTGCTGGAGCCCAAGGAGCTCCGCGACAAGGTGCGCGCGGAGATCGCGGCGATGCAGCAGAACTACGGCTGAGCGGGGCGGGGAGCAGACGCAGAGGCGGACAAGAGAGCCACGGACTAACACGGATGGGCACGGAGAAGAGAAGCAGGCCGTCTACGGATTTCGCAGATTTCACGGGTTTTCTGAGAGGGGAATGAGGAAGGCAGGAAAGCGGGAACGGATGGGAGCGGAGCGGAGGTTAACGCACCCCTCGACAACGCTGGTTCGACAGAGCTCACCACAGGTCGGGGCAGGCCCCTCGACGCTGGCTCGGGGCAGGAAGACGCAAAGGGGAAACGGAAGACGCAAAGGCAGAGAAGAGGAGCAGGGCGTCCACAGATTACACAGATTTCCAGAGTGCGGGGGGGATAAGGATGACGGAGGACCGCCGCTTTCTGCCCTTGGCGAACTTGGCGTCTTGGCGGTTAAATTTCCGGAGAGAAGAATGAGGACGGCAGGAACGGAAGTGAAGGGTTCACTACCTCAAATCGGCAACCGGCAATCTGAAATCGGCAATTCAAGCTGACCGCGAATTACGCCAATTACGCGAATTTAAGGCGACGGAGAAGAGGGGCAGGGCATCCACAGATTTCCAGACGGGGAATGAGGAAAGCAGGAACGGATGGAAGCGGAGCAGGAGTTAACGCACCCCTCGACAACGCTGGTTCGACGGAGCTCACCACAGGTCGGGGCAGGCCCTTCGACGGGCTCAGGGCAGGCCCCCCGACGCTGGCTCGGGGCAGGAAGACGCGGAGGAAAAACGGAAGGCGCAAAGGCAGAGAAGAGAGCCACGGACTAACACGGATGGGCACGGAAAAGAGAAGAGAAGAGGACCATCCGCAGATTTCGCAGATTACACAGATTTTCGGACGAGGGAAGTGGACGGCAGGAACGGAAGTGAAGGGTTCACTACCTCAAATCGGCAATCGGAAATCTGAAATCGGAAATGCATGCGGACCGCGAATTACGCCCATTACGCGAATGTAAGGCAGAAGAGAAGAGAGCCACGGAACGGCACGGATGAACACGGAGAAGAAAAAGCATGCGGCGGATGAAGGGGCAGACCTGAAACGGCTGCAGGAGCTGGTCGTCGCACACTATGCGGGCGACATCCATTCCATCCACGGGATCGCGCACTGGCGGCGCGTGGAGCGGTTCGGGCTGGAGATCGCGGGAGAGTCCGGCGCGGATATCCTTGTGGTCCGCCTGTTTGCGTGGCTGCACGACTCCCGGCGGCAGAACGACAATACGGACGCGGGGCATGGCGCGCGGGCCGCGGACTGGCTGCTGGAACTGCACGGCAGCTGCTTCGTCCTCGAGGCGGAGCGGCTGGAGCTCCTGCGCTATGCCTGCCGGTGGCACACGGAGCGGACCGCGACGGACGACCTCACGATCGGCGCCTGCTGGGATGCGGACCGGCTGGACCTGACCCGCGTCGGCACCCTGCCGGACGAGGCCTACCTGAACACCGCGCACGGCAAGGCGCTCTGCCGGCACATCCGGCGCCAGCTGCGGCCGGGCCACCGCCAGGCTTAGGCTGGGCGGCAAGCGCTGAGAAAACCGCAACCGCGAATTACGCCAAGTACGCGAATTTGAAGACGACGGAGAAGAGAGCCACGGAACTGCACGGATGGGAACGGAGCAGAGAAGAGAAGAGGATCATCCACGGATTACACAGATTATACGGATTTTCGGAGTGGTGAAGGAGTAAGCAGGAACAGACGGGAAGGGTTCACTACCGCAAATCGGCAATCGGCAATCTGGAATCGGAAATTCGAGTTGACCGCGAATTACGCCAAGTACGCGAATTTGAAGACGACGGAGAAGAGAGCCACGGAACTGCACGGATGGGCACGGAGCAGAGAAGCAAGGCATCCACAGATCACACAGATTACACGGATTTCCAGACGGGGGAATGAGGAAAGCAGGAAAGCGGGAAGGGACGGAACGGAGCGGATGGGGTGCAGATAGCTGACCTGCTTCAACCCTTCTCGGCGGCTGCGGTGGCCTTCTTCAATTCGCAATTCACAATTACAGATTGCAAATGCTGCGCGACGCGGTCCGCGTCGCGCAGCGCGTGTTCCCAGATGCGCAGGACGTGCCAGCCGTGGGCGCGGAGGACGCGGTTGACGCGGCGGTCGCGGGCGCGGTTGCCGGCGAGCTTGCGCGCCCAGAAGGCGGCGTTGCCCTGCGGCCGCGTCCCATGCCAGCGGCACCCGTGCCAGAAACAGCCGTCCACAAACACCGCCACCCGCTGCCGCGCGAACACGAAATCCGGCCGGACCTGGAACCGGAAAGCGGAAACCTGAGACTTGAGACCTGAAACCTGAGATTTGCGCCCCGTGGCCTGAGCCTTGCGGCCCGCGATCTGAAACTTGAGCAGCACCTGCCGACGCCAGCCCGTGATGTGTTGCGCCCGCATCAACCGCATCAGCGTGACCTCGGTCTCCTTGTTGCCGCGCCCGCGAATGCATGACATTACTTGAGATCGTTTGCGCTTTGAAAAAATATCAGGCATTGCTAGATCTCAATAATTCATTCACGATCTCTGCAATCTGGACAGCCAAACGAGGAGGAACTGCGTTACCAACTTGTCTGTATTGCTCTGTTCGAGGCCCCTCGAAGAAATAATTATCCGGAAATGTTTGTAACCGCGCAGCCTCTCGTACTGTGAGGCTGCGGCACTGAGTTGAGTCATAATGAATAAAATAATGACCATCCTTTGCGATATGCGAGACCACCGTAGTCGAGGGCCTACCTTTTACTTGTACTCGAAAGCGGTCGTTGAAGAGCGTCCCTGTGAGCGCGGTGCCGATATTGGCGTGTTTTGGCAATAAGCCATTAGGGAATTCCTCTAGCCCGGGCGATCGCTTGTGAACCGCGCCAAAAGCAGCCACAAACATATAGCGGTGCAAATCAGCCCGAATATGACCTCTACTCGAATGGTTGCAGAAACCTCGCAATTTCTGGTCTTTTGGCCACGGAGCAAACATTGGGGCCGGTTTACCCCCAATGAATTCAGATCCTCGATCGAGACTGCGCGGCATTTCATTCAGACTTCGCATCACTTCTTTACGTACAGTTATGTCAATTATTGGGTCTGATAGCCATTTGGCCATGCGGATTGACTGAACAGCATTCAGCCACGCATCGGGTGAATCATTCTCTTTTGACAAACCGCTGCGCAATATAGGCAGATCACCAAGAGCCATTTCAATTGGTACTGGGGGGCCGGATTTAAGAAGATTTTGATTGCCGTGAATGTCACCCCGGATTCCAAGGATGATAATGCGATGACGGGTTTGCGGAATGCCGTAATCTTCGGCGCGAACAACAAAGTCCCCAGGATCGCAGTGCCCAGTTGAATCGGCATTGCGCACCACGAGGGATACGAGTTGATACTTGAGTGTTTTTCGCCTCTGTCCGAAGCCGTCCACAGCTTCGCGTGGGCTCTCCAAGTCTGAGAGGATGCGCGAGAAAGTGCTCTCACCGTCCACCTTTGCTGAGAGCAAACCTTTCACATTTTCCATGACGAAGACAGGAGGTCTATGGACAGCCAAAATTCGCAGATAATGTTCATAGAGTCGGTGCTTCTCGTCGGTAGCAAAAGTGGGATCATTTTTCCGGCGGGATCGCCCGACGAGGGAGTAGGCCTGACAGGGCGGGCCACCAATCAAAACCCAATTGGTTGAATTACCAATAGCGGCCTGGATACGTGCGTCGATGAGATCGGCAGGGAAGGCATCGGAACCTAGTTCAGCGCACCACGCCTCCTTGTCGGCATTGGCCGCTTCTGCCGGGGCCTTTTCGAACAACTGCTCACGAGAAATGAGACCAGCGAGGTGGTCGTAATATGCCTGAGGGGCTGTGCCATCGGCAAACTGACGAAAGAAGGAGCGCAATTGTAAGGTTTGGTGTGCGAATCGATCCTTTTCAATCGAGAGTCCAATTTTGAACACGGGTTTCCCTGCGCGTCGAAACGCAGAAAACCCTTCACCCAAACCTCCTGGACCGGCGAATAAATCAATTATTGGAGTGGGCATTTATTTGGTTTCGTTTTGGGGTTTACTACCGGGGAAGAATCCTTCAGTTTTGGCGCGATTCTCGGCTGCTATCAGGATATGCGATTGTTTTTCGGTTGGAACTCTACCTGGAATTGCGCACGCAATGTCGAGAACTCCTAATTCTTTCTCTGTGAGCTTGCGGTTATTGCTGTCCCAATCTCGTAAGAGCTTCCAATGGTCTGCCCCCTTCTCCACCACAGCGATTTGCGCATGAATGGCTGTTTGAATAGCATCGGTCCGCCCTGCATCCTTCTCAAGTTCACTGTTGTGCTCAACATCGATGAGATATTCATCGACTCCACCATGCAGTTGTATTTTCTCAGACCGCACTGCGTTCCAGCAAGTTTCGCTTTTAGCCCACTCGCTCACATTTGACGTGACGCTTTCGGGCCGACTTGAAAGGCGTTCATTTACCTTTTCCGCAATATCCAGCAGTTGATCAGCAAGACATTCGGGCAATTTTTGCATTTGCCATATTTTAAGGAAATCAATGTAAACGCATCGGGCAGCCACGAGTTGCGCAAATTTGGCCAACGCATAAGCAACGATGTTTGCCTTATACCCATTGTACCATCCCGCCCTGAGCACGAGCCCGTCGAGCTGGCGGAACATAATCGCCTTGCCAATAAGCTGTTTAAACCAAAGTTCGGTGAATTCATGCCCGTCGTTTATATCCCAGCGCTTTCCTAAGGCCCCAGCGAAGCCGCTGAAATTCTTCTGCGCCCCCTTGCTTACCTCATGCGGTAAACCTTCAAAAGTGCGAACATATTTAGCAAGATCCGTCTTGGTAAACATCTGGGTCTTTGGATTCTGAATCAGGAACTTCCTCCTATCAGAAGGCGAGAGACTCGCTTGTTTGTTTACGAACTGGCCCCTTGCCCGTTCATAGAACCAATGTGTCTCCTGAACTAAGTTAGCGGGTGAGGGAGCCCACAGTCGCCGCGAAAACTCCTCAACCTTTCGATGAAACGGGTGGTTAGAGAAGAAGTCTGCAGCACTAACCTTGTTTTGTGTATTTGAATACTCGGAAATGCGAGGAACAATTTCTTCCACTTGTTCGGCAGATATAACTGATAATTTAACCTGCACATAGACGCCGGACAGGTCAACCTTCGGGATTCGCGCCGCGGTAAAGATCGAGGCGGTAGTCTGGCCACCATTGACAATCTGAAGATTACGAACGGAAAGCAGCCTGTCATCATTGCCACCGGTCCGCACCACCTCAGCGGTTGCTGAGAGGCCGTTATTGTATGAGAAAAACATGTGGGGTTCGTTTACAATTGTGTTGCGCATACCCTTGTTTATGTTCCCTCTGAATTGCAAAAATGTCCGCACATTCTGCTCGAGCAGACGCTCCCCATACTTCTCATAAAGTTCTGCAACTATGCGTCCGGGCATAACCACAAGATAAGACTTCATCGATGCTTCACCCAAATGGGCGGGAAGACATGGAATCCCCTCATTCTCGAAAGCGCAGAAATCAATTTCAATTTCCTCGCGCGCGCGACCCGAGGTCTCCACACGATAAATCCTCTCAAAATCCCATACCTCATAACTGGCGGGAAGATCGGCCACGGATTTGTCAGGCAGTTTCAGAACCCTCGAGCTAAGTCGGGCATTCGAAAGGATCACCAAGGATAGTTGAAGTATTTTCCGATGCTTTTCGAAGATAAACCATGCAAGTTCGGTCACAGGCATCGACTCATCGAGAGATCCGGGGAAGTCTTTCTTGCAGCACGTCTCAAAAAATCTCCCTAATCGCTTGAAGCCATCTGTAACCTCGCCCTGCGTCAAGGTCTCAAGAACACCCGTGTCCCGGTAGTCTGATACGAACATGGTCAATTTGGATAAGTCCTCATCGTAAGCCCATGCGTCTACTGCCAAACCTCTCGAGGTGTGTTTGTAGTCAGTTTGCGAGAAACTAGGAATAAATCCATCATCTTCGATCAAAGAACACATGTGCTCAACAAATGTGCTACGCAGAAAATCACCCTCAGCACCTGCTTGAGCATGAAGATCCTGCGTAAACTCCTTAAAATAGTCTTCAATATTCATAATTGGATGGCCACCATTGAGGTTTTGATTGGAAGTTATTACATGCGTCTAGCCGAATGGAATAAACCACAGACTCAACCCCGGGTATCAGATCGGAATTAACAATTCGTGGAAACCCAGAAGTTAATTGATAGCTTTTGACTGAAACGATAGAAAACCTATAATTATCATATTCCTCACAGGGCAAGTAACCCGCCATATAGATCAGGTCCTCAAATCGCTCACGGCTTGAAACTGATGCCCTAGTCAAGTCATCCCTGATCTGTGCCACCAAAGAATTTAGGCTTAGGCTGCCGGGTTCGTCATCGGGTTGACCGGCAAGAGTATAAACTACGAGATAACCTAAGGGCAGTTGCGGGCTCAGTTGATCCACCGAACTGATTCGCACCACTGGCTTCGAACCACCCGTCTGGCACTTGATCTCCACCGCCGTTTCGCCAATTGCAAAATCTTGCGGCGCATCCTCCGGTCCTCTCCACGATGCTACAGCCGCATCCAAGCCAAAAGCGGATGAAAGCGGGCCTTTAAGAAAAAGCAATTCCCCCATGAGGCCCTTGATTTCTTCTGGCCTCAGAATTTGCGGGCGACATCTTCGGAGTAATTCCTGCCAACGCTGTAAGCGGCGGATAATAACAGTTGACGCGACGGTTTCATCCTTTACCAAGGCCGTTGCTCGCACCAAATCTGAACAAAGGGCGAAGAAAAGCTCCCAGTTTGCATTGTCCTGTAGCACCAACACCAACTTTCCCCGCGCACCTTGAGGCGCTACATGTACTTCCACACCTGTTAGGTTTGGTAATGATTTTTTCTGAGGGAGTCCATTGATTGCGGCGTCGTAGGCAAACAAATAACGACATCTTGTATCAACGCCCCAAAAAAGCTTGAGTGGATGCTCTTCGTTCACTAGCCGGACGTTAAAATCAACTGAAGGTTTTTCGATGGCAGACCAGGGGTTATTCATGTTTGATCCTCGGGGTCGTCGTCAGGCAGATCGAAGTTTTGCTCCCACCATTTCGTGTTTACAACATATTCGACAAGTTTTTCTGGTCGTTTAGCTGATCCGGCGTCACCAGGGAAACTGATGCCATAGGCCGGAACAATCTTGAAATACGAGGAATCCTTGGTGTTAACTTTTACAAAGAAAATCATGAAGAGCGGGTTGCGACCTGTAACCTTTCGATACTCCTTGTCCGGAACATTCTCACCTTGATAGTTATCTTTTACTTGTTGAATTTGTTCCTTGGTAAGGCCCGCCTTCTCATCTCCTTTTGATGCCACTCGCCTCTTGCTGAATTCTATTCGGGACTCTTCGAGGCAGGGCACGGTTCTTTGAATCGGTGCAATCAAAAGCTCACCTACGGGATAATCAGCTGCTCCATCTTTGGCGGAACGAAGGAGAACATCGAAGTATGCACCACGCGCTGCGACCAGCCATTCAATGTACTGGACCAAAGGCTCCGCATACGTAAGAAGACTCTCTGGATGGTTGGCAAATGATTGAACTGCAGTAGTAATGATATTAGCCGGCACGGACTTCCAAAGAAATCCAGAACTAGGTTCGGGCCGAACTCGCACATACTGTTCCGACTGTTCGCAAACCGCCTCCAGCACTTGCTTGTTGTGCTTGAGAGATGCATCATCGCCTAAGAGAACACTTGATTCAGCCAACCTCCCCTCGAGCGCTATCTGCATTGCTACTTTTCTTCCAGTTCGCATTTTATTCCGTGCGGTGACGATTAGGGCCGTAGGATGACTTCTCACGCGCAGCCCAAACTCCTTTGGCGTAAGCTTGGCTCGTTCCATCGATTTGAAATCTCTCCGTAGCTCTTCTGTTGCGTCTGCAATATGTGAATACCAAGAATTCGCCATGGGAGTCATAAAAATCCGGCAGATATCAGCATAACCATCACGATAACCGAACCAGCGCCCCATCTGCATTAGAGTGTCATACATGATGGAGTTACGTAAAAAATAACTCGTGATTAATCCTTCGAGTGTCAACCCGCGTGATAAGCCGAGACCACCGACAGCGATAACCCGCCGCCCGTTGGGATAGTTTCGGATATTATAATCCAGAGTATCCTGTGAACTTGAGTTGATCACGACGACTTCAATGGGATCGGCCGCCTCCTTTAGCTTTTTCTGAATCTCCGGCCATGCGAACTCTACTGAGGTAAACTCCTGCGCATATACTTCATGCAGCATTAAGAGATCGGAGTTTTGGAGGGCTGTTTTAGGCGGCAGGGATGAATAGTTCGCGATACTTTGTTTCAACTGCTTGACCAACTCAAGAATTAGACCCGCAAGGATAATCTGAACCTTTGTGAATCGACTAGCGTTCACCATCATCGAATGGCACTTCCCAAGCTGGCCACGCAATAAACGAATCGCACAAGCGAGAATGAAGCAGCCAATTGCTTTTCGTAGCGATTCCGGAATTTGTTCTGGAACGAATTCAATTTTATGCTTTAGGGGTACCGAATCTTCATTATCGATTATATCCCTTATACAATCGAGATCCGCCCCGTCCATGAAAAGGCGAAGAGGTCCTACATAATTATCCGGCGGATCCAGGCTTAGGATGAAATCGCGAGGGAAGAGATCCCTGTAAAGCTCGCCATTCTCCATCTCGTCCTCAGTCTCCGGATCGACAAATATATTAGCAAACGGCGTTGCCGTGTATCCAACAAACGATGAGCGAGTAAAAAGCGAGAGGAGATTTCGAATAGCCCAATTTATTGCGGTTGGATCCTTGTCTTCCTTGTTCGTATTGATTGATGCTTGATCCGCCTCGTCATCAACCAAAAGCATGGGGAAATTCTGCAAATTGTGCTGGTTATTATCCTTCAACCATGAATACAGGCTTTCCAGCGTAGATTTATTTTTTTTGATAATCAAGACTACAGGCTCGTTCAGAGCGCTTAGACCCATTGCGATTGCATTGGCAGTCTTCTTGTTAAAATCCTCCAAGCTAGTGGTAAAGCAAACCGGGCGTCGATGATTGCCGAAAGTCGAAGCGCCGATGTGTTTCTTATCACGTGTGCACCATCCAATAAAATCAGCATCGATTCGCTCCTGAGTCTGGTTGCGAAGCGAATTCAATGTGCCAGCAAGCACAATGATGACACGGTAACCGGCATCGGCCGCCTTACAGGCCAATCCTGTGTAATTGGCCGTCTTGCCCGACTGCACATGCCCCACTACCAAGCCTTTTCTGGTCCAATTACCCATTTTGAAGGGATCTTCAAGATGATCAAGTATCTTATCGGTCAACAGGTCAAGGGTCACTACTACATGGGGAGGGAAACCCTTCTTAAGTAAATACTTCCGATAGCGACCCCAGTAATACCAATCAATTTCCCCCTGTCGATTAATGAGCCAAGGTTGATAGTCCTTCGCCTCAAAAAGTGAACCTAAATCCATGCGAATGGAAAAGCGGGTCTCAAGCGCGCGAACGACCACATCGAGATCATCATCGGAAAAGCAACTCAAACTGATCTCGCCAGACATAAGGTTGAGAACCGTTGCTTGGGCCCTGACGATGTTGAGCAGGGCCGCTTCAGTGGGCGGCTGCTTATCCTCAAGTATCACCGCTACGGAATCGAGAAGTTTGTTGAGTTCAGGCCTCACGGTTTCCTTACATCCCAAGGATTTCTTCAATTAGTTCGGGGGGGCACTTAAAAAACTCTGCGCTTTGGAGTTGCTTGCGGAGTTCCCCCCCCTAAAACCCATAGGCTCGAAGGGCTCGCACGAGTTGGGTCCCAACTTGGCGGATCGTATCTTCACTTGGGCCGGAATTCTCAAACTCGATCTTGTCATCTGCCGCATCGGCGTAATACATGTCGTAGGGGAAGGTCGAGTTTAGGAGTTCGAAGCATGCACGCAAACTCTCGACCTGCGCTTTGGGCAAATCCTTCAGAAGACCTCTGACCAGAGGATGATCTTCATTGACACCATAGCGGACCCTTCCCTCCACCACGTCACGCTTCCATACTGGAGTTATTTTTCGATTTCGTAGTCTAGTCGCCCTGTTGGTGAATACAATTCGCCCTGCACCTGAGATCTTATTTATGATCCTTTTTAGCTCTCTGCGAACCGATTCGGGAGGGTTGGCTTGAGATTTTTTGACGTCAATTCGCCACAAATCATCGAGTGAGTTAGGAATATCGACCCTAATGCGAATAAGCTTGTTCAATTCGTCTTTAGGAATCAATCGAAACCAAGTGGCCTTAATGATCAGGCGTCGGTTGCGATAGATATAGAACCCTTGATTGTGCACGTAACCCTCTTCGCCGGCGTGCTTCTGATACTCCGTGACCGAAGAGGCCTTGGCGCGATGGGGGAGCACATAGGGTTGAATCGTGACTACCTGCCCATGCACGCGGATTCTTTCAATAGGTAACTCCTGTCTGGCAGGAATTGATGAACCAAATGGATCTAGGGCCTCCAAAATAGTGTCGTTAAAGTCTATCGTGACCTTCCGCTGTTTAAAGGCCGGGGATAGAAACCGATGGAAAACCAGTTCGAGATGCTTTCTCGCCGCATCCATTTGTGCTGAAAAACGTTTTTCTCCGTCAACTTCATGAGGATCGCCCAAGCCGGGGTCGAGGTTCTGCCACAATACGATGGTTCCGGATTTAATGGCTGCTAAATGTTTAGCAATGAGACCACTCAGAATTTCATCCTTCGGTAGTGCGTCAGTGTCCAGTAGATGGGCCTTCCACTCTGTCGCACCATCGGAGACCATAGCATCAAGGTTCCACTCACCGGCGGATAATGCCCCGCCCTTTTTGGAGACCACGGTCATGTGCCTGCACTGGGAAAGTGAGGCAGTCTTCATGCCCAGGCCGAACCGTCCCAGATCATCGGAATCCCTCTTTGCATTGGGGCTTTTAGAGCCGAATTGTATCGCTTCGGTTAATTCTTGGGGGGACATCCCGCACCCATCATCACATATCGCGATCCAAGGCTTGCCATTGTTCCAGAGGAATCGAATGGAAATCCTGCCTGCCTTCGCTGTAATACTGTTGTCTATAATGTCTGCAGATGCGGTGTCGAGGGTATAACCAATGCTACGGAGCGACTCGAGAAGCGCGGAAGGTAACAATAACTCTTTCGAGTTGCTCATTTATCAATCCCATTGCTCAAATCAGACACCGTCGTATCAAGGCCTCGAGCGATGCGGAAGAGGATTTGGAGGCTTGGGTTTCTGACGCCACGCTCGACGCCGCTCAAGTAGGTGGGGTGCAATCCCGCTTTCTCGGCCAGTACTTCTTGGGTCATTTTTTTAGCCTCCCGCTGGCGGCGGACGTTCAGGCCAAAGGCGCGCAGGGCGGTGGTTGGTTTCATCGGGGCTATTTGTAGGGCACTTGACTCATTAGTCCATAGACTATGAGTCATGTCGGAGAGGATGGGCTGAGTCCCGCCTCGGCGAGGTTTTCCAAGGTCTAGAAAAAGGCAGGGGTGGGTTCCGCCTTTGACTCCGCTCAGGGCGGGGCAGTCGCAAAGAGGCATGGCGACGAGGTGTCGACGGGGCCACACTCAACGCATCAGAACGGAACGGATCAAATCATTCTGGCTTCACTCAAGCGCGGTGTCGGTCCGCATCCAGATAGTAGCCCGACAGCGTGGGAACGCCGGACACCCCCAGAAGGGCTTTCCTATGTCGCGACCCTTGCCGCTGGTTTTCTTGACCATCTTTAGTCCACAGCTAGGGCAGGTGGGGGTTCGATAATCGTCGGCCGTCGCGGTGGCATACAACCGGGCCTGAGTTTCCCGCGGAAGTTCCTCGATACGCCGGACGAAGTCGGCGCCGTCAATCAGCGTGAGGCGCTTGCCGGCGGCGAAGGCGCGCGCCTCACTGGAGTATTCGCTTGTGGTGACAAAAAAGCCTTCGGGCACCGTGGCGTCAGCCATCACGCCGAAGAGTTCCCGCATGAGCGAGACTCCGACCTTGGACCCGAGCCAGGCCTTGCATTGCACGACGGCGTCCGTTCTCTGGCTGCCGGGACGGGTCAAATGTATGTCCACGCCGCCATCCGGCCCGATGGGCGCTGCGTGGGTGTCCCAGCCCATCTGTTGGAAGTAAACCTCCGTCACCTGCTCAAAGCGCTTCCACTCCAATTCCTGCAGCAGCGCGAGCGTGAACTCCGGCGTGGGGCGCTGTACACCCGCTTGCTGCCCGGTCATGGCCGTCATGAGAAAGACGAGCCGGCAAGCAGGACACTGTGCCTCCAGCCCAACTGGCGCTGTTGGCATCTTGAAGCGATAGGCGCAGGAGGGGCACGTGACAGCCCGCTCTTGCGTGGGCGGCGCGAGTTGAGCCGAGTGGGCTGGAACTGGAGATGCGATGGAATCACGCGACCCGGCAGAAGGGCTGCCGGACGCAGGGCGAGCCGGGCGCAGCAGGCGCACCAGCCATGCGGGAGGTGGGGCTGGCGGCGCAGCGGGGCACCGGTTGTACTGCTGTCCGCCGCGCTTGCCCTTGCGCTTCGGTGACAGTATGGCGCCGAGTATGGCGGCGACAAATACAAAGCCAAGGTAGGGGGAATACGCTTTGAGCATCGCCCAGCCGATGTCACCCGCTGCGAGCAAAGGCATCATGAGGTTGATTCTCTCCGAGTCTGGTCTTTGTTCGTTTTGCGCACGGCCGTCAGGCTAGCAGGTGCCGCGCAGCGCGTCAGCGTCATTCGTAGAGAGGGGAAGCACGCTTGGTGGTTAGGGGTGGGCAGGCCGAGGATTTCCAAGGTCTGGAAAAAGTGAGGGTTCAGGTTTCCAAAGTTTGGAAAAGTGAACGCAAAAAGCGCGCAGCAAAACCGGAAATAAGGGGAACGCAAAGGGGAGAGCGGCCAACGCGGCCTTGACCAAGGGCGGAAAGGCCGCCCGGGCGCTGGCCGGGGGCACCGACTCATTCGGTGCTGACTTTGCTGCGCGCGTCTACGCAAGAGAAACCACTGAGCTGACTTTGCTGCGCGCGTCTACGCGGGAGAAAGCACTGAACTGACTTTGCTGCGCGCGGCGATGTCGGGATGAAGGGCAAAGGCGCGCAGGGCGGTGGTTGGTTTCATCGGGGCTATTTGTAGGGCACTTGACTCATTAGTCCATAGACTATGAGTCAGGTTGGGTGGCAGGGACTGGGGGGCAGGGGAACTCCGCGTCTGGCGGCGGGATGGGGGAGTGTGGCCGGGAGAGGAGATCCCGGCTACAGATGGCAAGTGGGGGCAGCGGCTGCTGGCTCCCGCGGCCCTCAAGGGTCGCAAAACTGATAAATATCATCATTTACTCAGTGATTTCGCATATTCGGCTGATTCAAGCGGCCCAAAGTGAGCTTCGGCAGCCATCCCGTGAGCTCCGGAAATGAGTTCGTAAGCTTCGGAAATGGCTGCCGTACGTCCGGTGGAGCCGGGCGGCGGGGCGGGGGTTTCCAAGGGTTGGAAACGGAAAGGGTGGTTTTTTCAGGTGTTGGAAAAGTTAACGCGAGGGGGCACGGGTTCGACGGAAGGCGCAGGGGTAGAGAAGAGGTTAACGCGAGGATGCAAAGGATGAGCAGCGGGCAACGCGGCCTTGACCATGGGCGGGGCCGCAACCCGGGCGCTGGCCAGGCCCCTCGACGGATGGCTCGGGGCAGGGGCAAGCGCGGCCACAGCTGACTTTGCTGCGCGCGTCTACGGAGGAGAAACCACCAAGCTGACTTCGCTGCGCGCGTCTACGCGGGAGAAAAGGTTGGGCTGACTTTGCTGCGCGCGTCTATGCGGGGGGGGACAACGAGCTGACTTTGCTGCGCGCGTCTATGCGGGGGGGAACAACGAGCTGACTTTGCTGCGTGCGTCTATGCGGGGGGAAACAACGAGCTGACTTTGCTGCGCGCGTCTACGCGGGAGAATAGGGTGGGCTGACGTTGCT
>CAIWHP010000225.1 GCA_903912445.1 uncultured Lentisphaerota bacterium | reverse complement strand
CGCGGGGCGCGTGGATTGAAACAATTTCTTCCAGGCGGCGCAGTCGCTCCAGGAGTCGCGCCCCGCGCGGGGCGCGGGGATTGAAACAGGTGTGATGGAAAGCAAGGAACGCGCCGCAATGTCGCGCCGCCGCGCGGCGGGGATCAGGTCTGATAGACGCGGAGCACGTCGGCGACGCGGGCGGCATCGCGGGTGGCGGCGACGTCGTGGGTGCGGACGAGGCGCGCGCCGCGCAGGATCGCGGCGGTGACCGCGGCGGTGCCGCCGTGGATGCGCTGCTCAGGTTTTTTATGGCCGGTCAGCGCACCGAGCATGCTCTTGCGCGAGAGGCCGACCAGGATCGGCCGGCCGAGCCGCGTGAACTGGTCGAGCTGGCGCAACAGCGTCAGGTTGTGCTCCAACGTCTTGCCGAAACCGAAGCCGGGATCGACGACCATATTGTCGCGCGGCAGCCCGGCGGCGACGAGCGCCTCCACCCGCGCGCCCAGAAAGTCGCGCACTTCGACGACGACGTCGCTGTAGTGCGGTTCCTGCTGCATGGTCTCCGGCGTGCCCTGGCAGTGCATCAGGACGAGGCCGGCCTGGAACTCGGCGACCGTGGTGGCCATTTCGTCATCCCAGGTGGCGGCGGAGATGTCGTTGATGATGTGCGCGCCCGCCTGGAGCGCGGCGCGCGCGACCGACGCCTTGGTCGTGTCCACCGAGATCGCGCAGTTCGTGCGCTCGGCCAGTGTACGGATGATGGGCACGACGCGGCGCAGTTCCTCGGCTTCGTCCACGACCGCGGCGCCGGGGCGCGTGGACTCGCCGCCGATATCAATGATGTCCGCGCCCTCGTCGGCGATCTTCAGGCCGCGCACGACCGCTTGGGCGAGGTCGAAGTAGTTGCCGCCATCGGAGAACGAGTCGGGCGTGATGTTGAGGATGCCCATGGTCAGCGTCCGTTCACACCGCAGGGTCCGCTCGCGACAGCGCCAGATTGTGGAGGACTGTTCCATGTGGCTGGTCTAGGTTGCGTCCCCGGCGGGCGGTGGGGGCGTGGCGGCCGCCGGCGGCATGGGCGGCGGCTCAGCGGTGACGGCGGGCGGCGGCGGAGGCTGGGGCGTGAGCGCCTTCTGGGCGGCCTCGATCTCGGCCAATTCCTCCGGCGTCGGCATGCGGCCGTGCTTGACGATGGCGGCGACCTCCACGCCGTCGAGCGTCTCGCGCTCGATCAACAGCTGGGTGAGCAGGTCGAGCTTGTCGCGGTGCTTTTGCAGCAGCTCGGTCGCGCGCTGGTGTGCCTCGCGCAGCAGGCGGCTGACTTCCTCGTCGATCCGGCGCGCGGTATCCTCGCTGATGTCCTGGCTGCGGCCGGCCATCAGGCCGGAGAACATCGACTCCTCGCGCTCGGAGAAGTTTTGCGGGCCCATCGTCGGGCTCATGCCCCACTCGCAGACCATCAGGCGCGCGATGCGCGTGGCCTGCTTGATGTCGCTTTGCGCGCCGGTGGTGATGTCGCCGAAGACGATTTCTTCGGCCACGCGGCCGCCCATCAGGCCGCTGAGCATGCCCTCAAGCTTCTTGCGGCCCTCGGTGTAGCGGTCCTTCTCCGGCAGTTGCATGGTGGCGCCCAGCGCCTGGCCGCGCGGGATGATCGTGACCTTGTGCAGCGGTTCGGCTTCCTCGACGCAGTTGAGCACGATGGCGTGCCCGGCCTCGTGGTAGGCGGTGAGCTTCTTCTCTTTCTCGTCGAGCACCCGGCTGCGGCGCTCACGGCCCCAGCGTACCTTGTCGCGCGCCTCTTCCATGTCGGCCTGCTGGATGGCCTCCATGCCCCGCCGCGCGGCGAGCAGCGCCGCCTCGTTGATCAGATTGGCGAGGTCCGCGCCGGAGAAGCCCGGCGTGCCGCGCGCGACGCGCCGCAGGTCCACCGTGGTGGCCAGCTTGACCCGCTGGGCGTGGATTTTCAGGATCGCTTCGCGGCCGTCGAGCGCGGGCAGGTCGATGACGATCTGCCGGTCGAAACGGCCCGGCCGCAGCAGCGCCTGGTCCAGCACGTCGGGCCGGTTGGTCGCGGCGATGATGATGACGCCTTCCTGCGTATCGAAGCCGTCCATCTCCACCAGCAGCGCGTTCAGGGTCTGTTCGCGCTCGTCGTGCCCGCCGCCGACGCCGCTGAAGCGGCTGCGCCCGACGGCGTCGATTTCGTCGATGAAGATGATGCACGGCGCGCTCTTCTTCCCCTGCTCGAACATGTCGCGGACGCGGCTGGCGCCGACGCCGACGAACATCTCGACGAAGTCCGAGCCGCTGATGGAAAAGAAGGGCACCTCGGCCTCGCCGGCGATCGCCTTGGCGAGCAGCGTCTTGCCGGTGCCCGGCGGGCCGACGAGCAGGACGCCCTTGGGGATGCGGCCGCCGAGCTTCTGGAACTTCTTCGGGTCGCGCAGGAAGTCGATGATCTCCTGCACTTCCTCGCGCGCCTCGTCCACGCCGGCGACGTCCTTGAAGGTGGTCTTGTTCTTCTCGCGCGTCATCAGCCGGGCGCGGCTCTTGCCGAAGCTCATCGCGCCCCGGCCCGCCATGCGGATCTGCCGCCAGAACAGCAGCGAGAGCACGATCATGACGATCAGGACGGAGAGCGGCCCGGTCAGGATTTGCATGAACAGGTTGTTGGGGTAGTCGAATTTGTAGTGGATCTTCTTCTCGTCAAGAATCTTCTGGAGGTACTCAGTGATCGGCACGTTGACCTCGAAGCGGCTGGGTTTTTTGGTCTGCTTGTCCACGTCCAGGGATTCGCCGCGGATGTATTGCCGGCCGTCGGGGCCGATGATGACGACGCAGCTGCTCACCTTGCCCTCGTTGACCATCGTCATGAAGTCCGGCCGGAACGGAACCGTTTTATACTTCTCCTGGCCCGTGGACATGAACTGATAGACGGCCAGAAACACGCCCATCATCACCAGCCAGATGATCATCCAGCGCATCGGGGGCTGCTCGCCGCCGGTCTCTTTACGTACAGGTTTTCCGGGTTCCATAGGATCCTTAGCTTTTTTGACTAAAAGGTGACCCACTTTAACATCATTAGCCCGCATTGCAACGGCGGTTGTGGGGGTTTATGGGGGCTCACGGCTCGCCCGCGCGGTGCAGGAACGGGGGCAAGGACAGTCCTTGGCCGGCGAAGTTGAGGCGCATCGGGCGCTGCAACAGCTTTGCCACCGCCTGCGCATCGCGGTCGAAATCGAAGCGCCAGACGGCCGTGGCCCCCTCGGCCTGCCCGGCGTTCCCGTCCAAGATGCGGCCCGGCGCCGTCACGCGCAGCGTTGCGCGGAACCCCTTGAACAGCTCCGCCACCAGCGGATTCGAATCGTCCGCGGCGATGGCGGCCAAGCGGCTGGCCAGGGTCTGGCCGCCGCCCGCCTGCTGCGCCAGCAGATAGTTGCCGCGTGCGTCGCGGGTCAGGCTGAGCGTGCGCTCCGGCAGCAGCGCGCGCGCCAGTCCGGAGAGGGTCTTGAAGCTGATGACGCCGTGTCGCACCGTACGCCCCGCCTTGCGTTCCGTGGTGAGCTGGTCCAGCTTCACGCCCAGCTTGGCGTAGCCCGCGAACTGTTGCCGGATCTCGGCATCGGTCATGTCCTGTGGCAGGCGGGCCGGGCCGCCGGACACGGCCAGGGTCTGGCGTAACATCTCGCGCGCCGCCTGCTGCAGCAGGGTCTGCTCTGCCTCGGGGACGGCATAGTCCACGCGCACCACGCCGCTGCCGTCGGCCTTCAGCGTCAGGTCCTGCTCGATCTGCACGCAGCCTGCCGCCAGCCCGACTGCGGCCAACGCCAAGATCTGGAAAAATATTTTCATCTCAGGAGCAGGATTCTAAGGGCCGGCCCCGCCGGCGGCGAGCAGTATTCGCGGCGCCGTGGTCAGCCGGCGGGGCGCGCGGCGGGCTGGGGCGGGACCTTCCCGGCGAAGCGGACGAGGTAGAACAGGTTTTCCAACTCCAGCCCGATGTTGATGTTGCGGACGACGCAGCCTTCCGCGCCCTTGAGCGGCACGGGCGCGAAGTTCAGGATGCCTTTGATTTCCGCGGCGCGCAGCAGGTCGAAGACGTGCGAGGCGGAGTTGTCCGGCACCGCGACGATGGCGATGCGGATGCCCTCGCGCTTGACGTAGGTCTTGAGCTCCTTGATGTCCAGGATCGGGATCGAGGCCTGCGGCGCGATGACCGCGGCGTTGGAGTCGAAGCCGGCGACGACCTGGATGCCCTCGCGGGTGAAGCCGCTGTAGCTCATCAGCGCCTGCCCGATCTTGCCGCAGCCGACGATGATGATGCGCTGGACCTTGTCCTTGCCGAGCAGGCGGTTGAGCTTGTCGAGCAGGTCGTCGATGCGGTAGCCGCCCCGCTTGTTGCCGGTGAGGCTGAAGGTGGAGAAGTCCTTGCGCACGAGGGCGGGGGAGATCTCCAGCGCGTCGCCGAGGTTGTCGGAGAAGACGCGCACGAACCCCAGGGCCTTGAGCTTGTAGAGGACGCTGCGGTACTGCGACAGGCGCTGGGCGATATCGTGCTTCATCGGCATGGCTCACCTCGTTGTTGTGAAACGATTCACATATCTTCGGGCGGTGATGTATCAATAACGCGGTTCTATTGCAAGCTATGTGAAATATTTTCTCCCAAAAGACTTGTCAGGCCCGCGCCGCGGCGTATTCTTCCGCCGTGACGCGCGCCCCGCCGGGCCGCATCCGGCCAGCCGGCGGCGCGCACCGAAGGAACCATGACGATGCAAGCGGAAACAAAAACAGAACTTTCGCCGGGGCTGCTGGAGTTCATCCGGCAGTGGAAGGACAAGCCGGGCAACCTGATCATGGTGCTGCACCGGGTGCAGCAGGAGTACCGCTATGTGCCGCGCGACGTGGCCTTCCAGGTGGCGGCGCTGCTCGAGGTGCCGCTGGCGAAGATCTACGGCGTGATCACCTTCTACCACCTCTTCAAGCTGAAACAGCCGGGCCGGCATGTGATCGCGGTGTGCATGGGCACGGCCTGCTACCTCAAGGGCGGCGAGGACCTGATCCGCGAGCTGGAGACGCTGATCGGCGCGGGCGTCAACACGGTCTCGCCGGATGGCGAGTTCTCCGTCGAGGTGGTGCGCTGCCTCGGCTGCTGCGGCCTGGCGCCGGTGCTGACGATCGATGGCGAGGTGTTCGGCAACCTGACGAAGGCGCAGCTGCCGGACGTGCTGGCGAAGTACCAGGGCAAACAACTCGCGGCGGCGACGGCCTGAAAGGAAGGGCATCATGACTAAACTTAATCGCGAAGGACTGGCGCAGCTGCGCGAGCAGGCGCGGGCGGGCTGGCAGCAGCGCTGGCACGGCAAGCAGGCGCAGATCATCATCGGCATGGGCACCTGCGGCATCGCCGCCGGCGCGCGCAAGGCGTGGGACGCGTTCGCCGACGAGCTGAAGAAGAACAACCTGACCGAGGTGCGCATCGAGCAGACCGGCTGCATGGGCCTATGCTACTCCGAGCCGACGGTCGAGGTGCGCGTGCCGGACATGCCGCCGATCATCTATGGCAAAGTGGATGCTGAGGTCGCCCGGCGCATCGTGCGCAAGCACATCGTCGGCAAGCTGCTGATCAACGATCACATTTATGACCGGCCGGCGCTCGACGCGTTCGGGAAGCAGGGCTGAGGGAGCATGGTGAATGGTTGAGGGTGGATGGTGAACGAAGTTCCAATGGTTGGAAAGCGCAGCGCCGGGTTTTCCAAGGCTTGGGAACAATGACGGGGAATTTTTCAAGGCCTGGAACATGAATTTTAAGTGACGGAGACGAACATGGCTTTCAAACATTATGTGATGGTGTGCGGGGGCGAGGGCTGCGAGAGCAAGCACGCGCTCGCGGTGCACGATGCGCTGCTCAAGGAAGTGCGCGAGCAGGGCGTCGAGAACGAGGTGCAGGTGCTCAAGACCGGCGGCTTCGGCTTCTGCGGCGACTGCCCGGCCGTGCAGGTGCTGCCGGACCAGACGCTCTACGTGGGCGTGCAGCCGGGGGACGCCGCGGCGATCGTCACGCAGCATCTCAAGCAGGGCCGCCCGGTGGCGCGGCTGGTTTTCGATGCCGCGAAAAACGCGAAAATGTTTCCGGCGGACGTGCCCGTGGGACACCAGAAGCAGCTGCGCATCGTGCTGCGCAACTGCGGCGTGATCGATCCCGAGAAGATCGGGGACTATCTCGCGCGCGACGGCTATGCGGCGCTGGAAAAGGCGCTCTTCAAGATGAAGCCCGAGGACGTCATCGAGGAGCTCAAGAAAGCCGGCTTGCGCGGGCGAGGCGGCGGCGGCTACCCGACGTGGCAGAAGTGGCTCTTCACCAAGAAGGTCGCCTCCGAGCAGAAGTACATCATCTGCAACGCCGACGAAGGCGATCCCGGCGCCTACATGGACCGCAGCACGCTCGAAGGCGATCCTCACTCGATCCTCGAGGCGATGACGATCGCCGGCTACACGGTCGGCGCGAGCCAGGGCTACATTTACATCCGCGCGGAATACCCGCTGGCGATCAGCCGCCTCAACCTGGCGATCGCGCAGGCGCGCGAGCTGGGCCTGCTCGGCAAGGGCATTCTCGGCAGCGGCTTCGATTTCGACATCGAGCTGCGGCTCGGCGCGGGCGCGTTCGTCTGCGGCGAGGAAACCGCGCTGATCACCTCCATCGAGGGCAACCGCGGCATGCCCAGCCCGCGCCCCCCGTATCCCGCCGTGCGCGGCTTGTGGGAGAAGCCCACGGTCATCAACAATGTCGAGACGTGGGCCGCGATCCCCGTCATCCTGCTCAAGGGCGGCGAGTGGTTCGGCAAGATCGGCACCGCGACCTCGAAGGGCACGAAGGTGTTCGCGCTGACCGGCAAGGTGAACAACTGCGGCCTGATCGAGGTGCCGATGGGCATCACGCTGCGCGAGATCATCTATGAAATCGGCGGCGGCATGCTCAAGGGCAAGGCGTTCAAGGCGGTGCAGACCGGCGGCCCCAGCGGCGGCGTCATCACCCAGGACTACCTCGACATGCCGATCGACTACGAGGCCCTCGCGCAGCTCGGCTCGATCATGGGCTCCGGCGGCATGATCGTGATGGACGAGGACGACTGCATGGTGGATGTGAGCAAGTTCTACCTCGACTTCACCGTGGACGAGTCCTGCGGCAAGTGCGCGCCGTGCCGCATCGGCGGGCGCACGCTCTACAACCTGGTGGACAAGATCAGCAAGGGCAAGGGCTCGCTCAACGACATCGAGCAGATCCGCGACATCGGCCTGGCCATGCGCAAGGCCTCGCTGTGCGGCCTGGGCCAGACCGCGCCGAACCCGGCGATCTCGACGCTGAAGTACTTCGAGGCCGAATACCTCGCCCACATCAACGACAAGAAGTGCCCGGCCGGCAAGTGCCGCGACCTGCTGACCTTCTTCATCCTGCCGGAGAAGTGCATCGGCTGCACGCTGTGCGCGCGCCGCTGCCCGGTCAACTGCATCGCCGGCGAGCGCCGCGCGGTGCATACGATCGACGCCGCCAAGTGCATCAAGTGCGGCGAGTGCTATCAGGTCTGCAAGTTTGGCGCCGTGGAAAGAACCTAAGGATTTTTCGTCATGAAGAACATCAAGCTCGAGATCAACGGCAAGCCCGTCACCGTCAAGGAGGGCACCACCGTCCTGAAGGCGGCGCAGAAGGTGAACATCAAGGTGCCCGTGCTGTGCTATCACCCCGACCTGCCCGCGTGGGCCGCATGCGGCATCTGCGTGGTCAAGATCGCCGGCACCGCCAAGATGCTGCGCGCCTGCTCCACGCCGGTGGAGGAGGGGATGCGGATCGTCACGCACGACCCCGAGATCGTCCAGATCCGGCGGACGGTGATCGAGCTGATCCTCTCCACGCACCCGAACGACTGCCTGCAGTGCCCGCGCAACCAGAACTGCGAGCTGCAGAAGCTGGCCGCCGATTTCGGCATCCGCGAACTGCCGTTTGAGCACCGCGTGCGCCCGCTCCCCGTGGACGCGACGACCGGCTCGATCGTGCTCAACCCCGAGAAGTGCATCCTCTGCGGCCGCTGCGCCAAGGTCTGCCAGCAGATGCAGAACGTCTGGGCCCTGGAGTTCCTCGGCCGCGGCGAAAAGACCCGCATCGCGCCGGCCGCCGATGTCACGCTCGGCGAAAGCCCCTGCATCAAGTGCGGCCAGTGCAGCGCGCACTGCCCCGTCGGCGCGATCTACGAGAAGGACGAGACGCGCGACGTGCTCAAGGCCCTGCTCAATCCCGACCTCCACTGCGTCGTGCAGATCGCGCCCGCCGTCCGCGTCGCCATCGGCGAAGCGTTCGGCTTCGAGCCCGGCACGCTGCTCACCGGCAAGACCTACGCCGCGCTGCGGCAGATGGGCTTCAAGGCGATCTTCGACACGAACTTCGGCGCGGACCTGACGATCATGGAGGAGGCCTCCGAGTTCGTCGAGCGCTTCGCCAAAGGCCACGGCGAGCTGCCGCTCATCACGAGTTGCTGCCCCGCGTGGGTGGATTACATGGAGAAATTCGCGCCCGACATGGTCCCGCATTTCTCCACCGCCAAGAGCCCGCACGAGATGGTCGGCGTGATGGCCAAGACCTACTATGCCGAGAAGATGGGCATCGATCCGAAAAACATCTACATGGTTTCCATCATGCCTTGCACCGCCAAGAAGTATGAAGTCAGCCGCAGCAAGGACATGTTCTCCAGCGGCCAGCAGGACGTCGACCTCTCCCTGACCACGCGTGAACTTTCGCGCATGATCAAGGCCGCCGGCATCGATTTCGCCAATCTGCCGGACGACGAGACCAGCGACTCGATTCTCGGTTCCTACACCGGCGCGGGCACGATCTTTGGCGCGACCGGCGGCGTGATGGAAGCGGCGCTCCGCACCGCCTACCACATGATCACGCACAAGGAGCTCGAGGACGTCAACTTCACCGCCGTCCGCGGCCTCGATGGCGTCAAGGAAGCCGCGCTCACCATCGCCGGCAAGGAAATCCGCATCGCCGTCGCGCACTGGATGTGCAACATCGAGACCGTCCTCGATCGCGTCCGCGCCGCCAAGCTCGCCAACGGCGAGCCCGCCTACCACTTCATCGAGGTGATGGCGTGCCGCGGCGGCTGCGTCGGCGGCGGCGGACAGCCCTACGGCGCCGATGACGAAGTCCGCCGCAAGCGCGCCGCCGGCCTCTACAAGGACGACCGCGAATGCGCCCGCCGTTGTTCGCATCAGAACGAAGAAGTGCAGGAAATATATACGGAGTTTCTGGGCTCGCCCCTGAGCGCCAAAGCGCACCACTACCTGCACAACAAGTACCAGGCCAAGCCGCTCTACCGGAAATAAAATGCGGCGGTGACGGTAGCCTTTGCTCCGCCAGGCAGCAGCCCCGGCGCAGGGGTAAGCTTTGCCTGCCCTCGGTGGTCTTGGGCCTTGGCGCTGCCACGTTGCCTGCGTGCGTATGCACGCCATCCTTCATGACGTTGTCGGTAACGTTCTTGGATTGTGATGTCCTGGACAACGTGCTGCAGGAACACCCGACTGCGCGCGTTTTGCACAAGGAAGACCGGAGGGCATCTGCACCCGTGCGCTTCTATTGCTCCTGGGGGCCGCGCGCCATCCCTTCTGATTCGACCACCTCCCTGGAAATTGCCGCGCAAGCGGAAGGTCGACAGACATGCGCCTGCCCGGGAGTCCGCTTTCGTCAAGGCCTGGCGGATGCCCTGAGCGGGGTGCTGCGCCCGGAATCTGGTGGCTTGTCGGCTCAGCTTTTCCTGAGGTGGAAAGGGCGCCATCGTTCCTTTCCCCCTGATAGCCGGAAAGGCAAGGATGGCCGCTACCAAGCAAGCCATTGGGATGACCGCCTGCGCTTTTCCGGAGCCATGAAGCCTTCCTCGCAGGGGAGTTGATGCCAGACCGGAAGTCTCTTGCAATTCACCTGCCTCCGCCCTTATAGTGATTATCGGGTTAGAACCAACCGAGGGGATTTCGATGAAGGATACCTTGGCGAGAGCATGGTCTGAGGCTTGGGGGCTCTTGATCCTGCTGTGCGCGATGGGTTGTGCTACCTCCAACGAAAGATATTTTCTAGACGTCCAATCCCGCGCCAACGTCTACGTGGCGCCCGTGCCGGTGGCCATTCACAAGATTGCCATCATGCCCTTCAAGGCCCCGACGGAATTGATCGGCTCGTCGGTGTCGGACCTGTTCGTGACCGAGATGTTGCGGGCGGGCCGGTATGATCTCGTCGAACGCTCGCAGATGACGAAAGTGTTGAGCGAATCCGAACTGGCCCTGGCTGGCTTGTCCGCGGCCCGGGCGGCGCAGATCGGCCAGATGTTGGGGGCGGAAGGCGTGGTCATCGGCACCGTCGATGAATACGCCACGGTGGCTCACGGCGGTCATCCCTATCCCTCCGTCGGAATCTCCGTGCGGCTGATTGACTGCGCCTCCGGACGGGTGATGTGGAGTGCGGATCTGGCCGCGCGTGCGGACAATAAGGAAACCACCTTGCCCATGGAAGCCCGCCAGGTGGCCCATGAGTTGACCGCCGGTCTCTATCAACAGTGGAAAGTGCAGCCGAAGGTCGCGCGTTCGGCGAGCGCCACGAAAGCAGCGGCTGAACCGGAGCCAGCGGCCTTGGTGGGCAGGAACGCGCCAGAAGCCGGAGCGAGCAGCGGCACAGCAACCGCGCCGGCAGACTTGCCGGCGCCTGCGGGAGCACCGACGCCTGCAACTCCCCCGGATTTCAAGGTCTCTGACCTTGGGTTGCGCGAAGTGCAGCTCACTTGGGGCGCGCCCGCCGATGCCACGCTCCAATACCGGATCGAGCGCGCGCGGGTTGAGGATGGCCCGTTTGATGTCTTGACGACCCTGCCTGCCAAGAAACAGAAATACCAGGACAGCGGGTTGCAGGATAGCAATGCCTATTTTTACCGTCTCGTGGCGGTGTCGGCCACGGGCAGCACCAGCACACCCACCCAGGTCCGCGAGAGCATGACGGCACCTCCGCCGGAGCCACCGCCTGCCGTTCGCGCCACGGCACCGGCGTCCCGGGCGATCAGCCTCGCATGGACGCCATCGCCCGCGGAAGGTGTCACCAGCTATGTCGTCGAACGTGGCAGCGCCGAGGGCGGCCCCTATGCCAAGGTGGGTGAGACCGAACGAAATGAACTTCAAGAAGGCGGAGCCTCCAAGACGGACTTGCGTGACAGCACCACGTATTTCTACCGTGTCACTGCCATCAACCGTGTGGGCGCGGTGGGCCCTGTATCAAAGCCTGTTGCCGTGACCACCTTGCCGCCACCCGCGCGGGTCCACGGACTGCTGGCGCGCAGCGCCGAGGTACGTTGCGTGCCGCTGACGTGGTCGATGAGTCCGGAAAACGACGTGATCCGCTACGACGTGTACCGGCGCAACGTGACCGACACTAATTTTTCCCTGATCGCCAGCGTCAAGGGGCGTGAGAAAACAGGGTATCTGGACGGCGGTCGTGATCCGGGCAATCTGGCAGACAATTGCGCCTATGAATATTGCATTCGCGCCATCAATTCGGTGACCGCCGAAAGCCTTGATTGTACACCGGTGAAGGCTGTCACCCGCAGTGTGCCCCCCACGGTGCAGGCTGTGGAAGCCAAGGCCGGACAACCCCGGCAGGTCCAGCTCAAGTGGGCCCAGTCCCCGGACGAAAAGGTGGTGGGTTATGACCTCTACCGCATCACAGCCGATCCCGCGGCCACCAACAAGATCGGCGAAGTGTCCGGCCGGGAGACCGTGACCTTTGAAGATCGCGGGGAAAAGGGCTGGTTTTCGAGCGGCAAAATCGGGAACCTGAAAGATGGCACGGAGTATCAGTACCTGCTCGTGGCCTTCAACACGGCCCGCGCCTTTGCGCCGGCTTCGGCAGCGGTCGCGGCCAGGACCAAGCTCGTGCCGACCCAACCCACCGAGCTGGTGGCTACCACCAATCTAGCCAGATCCGTCAAAATCACGTTCCCCTCCAATCCCGAAAAAGATATCGCCATCTATGTGGTCGAAGCCGCTTCGTCAGCCGATGGCAAGTTCAAGGAGATCGCGCGCGTGGAGGCCGCCGAGGTGGAGGAACTTTGGTATACCGAAGAGAACCTGTCCGCCGGGCTGCAGCGGTTCTATCGCATCAAAGCCATTGATAAAGACACGCTGGAGAGCGTCTGGTCGGCGGTGGTTGCCGGCGCCACCAAGCCGTTGCCGGCACCGCCCACGTCTTTACAGTGGAAGGCCAACACCAAGGAGCTTAGCTGGAACGCCTCGGTGACGCCCGATGTGAAACAATATAAGGTCTGGAAAAAAGGGTTCGTAAGTTCGGAGCTGCTCAGCACCGTTAGCCAGACCAGTTGCCAGTTCAGTGCAGAACAAGTTGGCAAGAAGGCCAAAGTCATGGTCAGTGCGGTGGACGCCGATGGCCTGGAAAGCCTGCGGAGCGAGGTTCAGGAAGTGGTCTTGGATCACACGCCCTGAACCCGGTCGGATGTGGCCCGGCACTGCCGTACAGACAAGGAGCGCGACGATGAAAGCAGCGCAGATGGCCGTTGTGTTGTGCTTGGTGTGGGGCGCGGGTACGCTGATGGCGGCGGACGGGTTTGCCAGCCGCCGGCAGGCGGAACGGCTGATTGATTTATTCAACCTGGAGCCGCGCGTCCGCGAGATCCCGGAAGCCATGCTCCAGATCGAAATGCAAAAAGACCCTAACATCTCACCCTACGCCGATGTCTATCGCCGATATTTTTCTGACGCCCTAAGCTGGGACCGGTTGAAGCCTGAACTGGTCACCTTGTTCATGCAAGAGTTCAGCAACGATGAACTGAAGCGCCTGGTCACCTTTTTCGACAGCGAAGTCGGGCAGAAATATTTGAAGGTGGCCTCAGCACTGCCGCGCAAAATATCCGTCGCAACCGAAAGACTGCTCAACTCAAGGGTGGCCACTTTGCACAAGGGCCTTGAGCAGCGCCGCAAAGAAATCATTGAAGGGGAAATCAAGAAACTGGACGCACGTTAAGCGCACCTGAAGGTTGTGCCCATGAAAACGTTGCCTACACCTCAAACCGGCAGCCGCTGGCGGTTCGTGTGCACATGGGCATTGTTGATATTGACCGCAGGCCAGGTCAGCGTGGCCTTGGCCACCGATTTTCCCGTCCCTGTGGGTTGGAGCAAGGATCTCTACGAAGCGGTCAAGGCCGTTGGCGAAGGCGGGGCTACCGAAGCCCAGAAAGCCCTGGCCTTTGCCCATAACAAGGCCATCAACCTGATGGCGCTGAATGGCAAGGTTCCCGACAATATCTATCAGGCCAACCAACATACGTTTGATGTCAAGAACGCGCAACTGGTCCAGAGTGCGGCCCAGAAAGCAGGCCTTGAAGCCCACACGCAAGTCAAACCTGCCAGCCCCGGGGCACCGCCTCCGCCCGCTCAGCCCGGCACGGATACGGATATCATCGTCGGCAAAGGGGCTGGCCAGAAAGGGCCGATCACGGCCGCCCAGGTGGCCAATGCCAAAGCCGCCTATGAAGGCGAGGTTAGCAAGTATTTAAAAAATCAATTGGGTGCCAAGGCGCCTCCACAGGGAAGTGTAAATACAGACACAGACTTCATGCCCAAGCCCTCGGACACCACGCCGTCTGAATTTACCAAGATCAACAAGGCGATCAACAAAGCCGGCGGAACAGCCTATGAAAGTCCCGGAGCCGCCGAAACCGAGGCCAATCTGCGAACCGGCCAGAAAATTAATCCCAAGCAAGCTGGCGACTATGTCGCCGAGATGAACAGGCTGGCCGATCACAAGCTGGAACATGCCCAGGCCTTGGAGACACAAGCACGCCAGGCCGCGGCACGAGGCGACGCTGCAACCGCGGAAAATCTGCGGTCCGAGGCACAGTTGGCCAAATCGCAAGCAGCGAAATATATCGAACGCATCGACAAGTGCACCAATACGGTGCTTGCCCAGAACAATGTTGCTCCACCGGAAAAGCCCCCCGCCAAGGGCAACGCTTCCGAGCCTGCCGCGAAAACATCTCCCGGCCAGAAAGTCGCATCCGGCGAGCCGGTTGCACCCGGTGGCAAGCCGGCTCCCGGCAGCAAGGTGTCGCCCAGCGGCCCACCGACGAGTGATGGCGTGGCGCCCAGCGATAAGGCCATTGCAAAGATCACGGGCAAGGGCGAAGGACAGGGACGGGGCACACAGACAAAAGCGGCAGCAGATACCGTGGGCGGAGTGGGTAAGAATGCGGCGGCAAAATCAACGCAAAAATTTACCGAAGCGATGGCCACCATTGCCAAAAATAATCCGGAAATGGCCGGGCAGGCCCAGAAAGCCATTGCACAGCAGATCAAGAATATGCCCCCTGCGCAACAGGGGCAGGCTTTGGAAGGCGTCGAAAAAGCTGGCGGATCGAAAGTGGCCCAAGGCGTCGCCAAGGAGACCAGGAATTTACCTCCCAACAAAAGTTCGGGCATCGGTGAAACAAGCGGCCATCGCGCCGGCAATGAACCAATCGGTAAAGGTGAGTCCACAGAGCTCAAAGGCAAAGGTGAAACTGAACCCCTCGCCAAGGGCAATGCGGGCCAGTCCGAAGGTAAAACAGGCGAAGGCCCGAGGG
>CAIWHP010000224.1 GCA_903912445.1 uncultured Lentisphaerota bacterium | reverse complement strand
GATGAGGGCGCGTAAAAACCTTGGTCCACGGGGTACCCCGTGGACCAATCAGAAGATGCAACATCGACTACCGATGAGGATGGCTCACCTAAATGTGCGAAAGAATCTGGACACAACCTGATGCTTTTCGGCCTCTTGCCCGACCTGCCTCTTTGTGGGCGCAAGCTCGCTCCAGGGCGGGAACTTGTTCGCCGGTACGGTACAGGCTTGTCCCGGTGTTCACTGGTCAGCGGTTCGTGCCGCTCGGAATTTCTCCACCGAATGAGGTCGCTGCTCATACGGCACGGTGGGCCTCCGGCGCCCCTGCCCACGGCCTGAACACGGCCTCTCCGTGTAGTGGAAACGATGACACGCACATCATAAATGACACGCTTTCCTCGCCCCGCGATATGCCATAGCTTTGCATAAGTTACGGGCACGAAGTGTAGAGGTTCAGAAAAAACAGAACGAAGGGAACCGGTTATGAGCAAGAAGACCTATGTGAAGCCTACGATGGAGCGCATCGAACTGAATTCGGCGGAGCGACTGGCCGCGTGCGACTATTTCTACAAGACCGGCCTGTCCGGAGGCGGGTGCTTTTCGTCATTTTTCCCGATTAGTAATCCGGCGAGCTGCCTGATCATGACGACACCCCAATCGATCAGCTGAGGCATAGGCTGTGGCAACGCACCGAGACGCGGCAATGAGTGGCGGACCGGTCCGGAGTTTGCTGATCGGTGGGCTGGGGTTGACGATCAAGGCCTGTGTGCCGTTGCCTGCCCTCTTTGAGCCCTTTTCCGGGCCGGGCATCGGCTCCGGGCAACTCGTCTTGGCGGTTGAGCAGGTCGATGCAATCAAGCCCGCCGGTCGCTTGATTTCCCGCGAGGAGCAGTTCTCCTACTGGCGGGATGGCGGCTGCGAATCCGTGGTGCTGGCGGGCTTTGACGGTGTGCCGATCGGCTGCCTGACCGGTGCAGATGAGTGGGGCTCAGCCATCCTTTGCATCCGGACCGGGATTGATGCGGAGGCCGTTGTGAAAAGGCTTGGTGAGATTTATTTCCGCACCGCCTTGGCCTGTAGGGGGCTGGGGTTGGTGCTGCACGCCGCCGGGCTGGCGTGGGCGGGGCGCGGCTTGGCCTTTGTCGGCCGCTCGGGCATGGGCAAGTCGACCCAGGCTGGCCTGTGGGAACAGCATCGCGGGGCTACGATCTTGAATGAGGACAGGCCCGCGGTGACCTTGCAGCGGGGTTGCCCAGAGTTGCATGGAACGCCATGGAGCGGTAGTTCGTCGAAGCGCAGGCCGATGTCGGCCCCGTTGGCCTCCCTGGTGTTCCTCGAGCAAGCGCCGGTCAACAGCGCCCGCCAGTTGTCGCCGGCAGAATCGCTCCCCCTCCTGTTGCCCCGGCTTTTCATGCCCTATTGGAGCGCCTTGGGCATGGACGCGGCCTTGGCGCTGGCGGCGCAGTTGGTCAGCCGTGTCCCTCTCATCCAACTGCGCTGTCGACCGGAGCTGGGTGCGGTCGAGTGTCTTGAGAGCTTTCTTGCACGCGCCTAGTCATGTGCCGCATCCGGGGGCCGAGGGCCAAGCTTGGACTCCGCCCCAACTCGCCCGGGTACCTTTCGCCCTCTTGGCCGTCATCATCCATGAAGTGTTTTCTTCCGGCGGGCGGGTGCGCCTGCAGGTCGAAGGCGACAGCATGAGCCCCTGGCTGCAAAGTGGGGAGGACGATGTGATCCTGGTCTCTCCACAAGGGCAGGCTTGGGGCCGGGGGGATGTGGTGCTGGCCGTGAATGAACGCAACTGCTACGTGATGCACCGCGTGTTCCGGCGTGAGCGCGGCGCAACCTGGCTGCTGGGGGATGCACAGACGACGGTGGAAGGGCCTTGGCGCGACGAACAGGTGATCGCCTTGGTGGAACGGGTGGTGCGGCGGGGCCGTGAGTTGGACCGGGCGTCCGCCCAAGCCCGACTGTTTGCGTGGGTCTGGTTGGTGTGCAGGCCACTCCGACTGCACGTGCTCGGGACCATCCGCTGGCTGCGGCGGCAGCGGCAACGCATCAAAGGCTTGCGGTGAACCTCCAGCACTTGAATTTTCGATCCCGCTTGCGCGACTGGTGGTGGGTCTGGGCGGTTTCCCTCGGCTTCCGGACCAGCCTGCTGACGCTCGCCGTGGTCGGCGCCATCGTGTCTCTTTTTGGTGTGGCTTTTGCAGCCCTTTCCCGCCAGTTGATCGACCGGGCCTCCCACGCTGAAGCAGGGAGCCTGCTGGCCCCCTTGTTGGGGCTGGGGGCTTTGGTGGTCTTCCAGATCGCCGCCCAAGCCGCCCTCAACGTGTTTTCAAGCCGGCTGAACAAGCGTGTGGAAAACCGGCTGCGCGAAAGGATTTTCGCTCGTCTGCAAGCCGCCTCCTGGCAGGAACTGCATCGGCGGCATAGCGGCGACTGGGTCACCCGCCTGACTTCCGATGTGACTTGCATGGCCGGGGGCATTACGGAGGTGCTGCCCGACATGCTGGCGCTGTCCGTTCGGTTCACGGCGGCGTTTGCCTACCTGACTTATTTGGATCCGGTGATGGGTGGTGTCGCTGTGGGGGCGGCCGTTCTGTTCGTGATGCCCGGACGTATCTTTGCGGGCCGGCTGTGCCAATTGAATGGCGAGACGCGCGACTGCGAAGGCCGGATCCGAAGTTTCCTCCAAGAAGCGCTGCGCAGAAATACGGTCATCAAGGCGTTTGGGGCGGAGGAGCATTTTTCCAGACTGCTGGGTGTGTTGCATGGCGAAGCGCTCCGGCTCACCAGCCGGCAGGCCTGGGTTTCGACCGTTCCCGGGGCCGGTTTGGGGTTGGGCTACTGGACCGGATATATGCTGTCGCTGACGGTCGGCGTCCTCCGTATGCATACAGGGCGGGCCACGTTCGGCATGTTGACAGCCTTCCTGCAATTGGTCAGTCAGGTGCAGGGACCGTTTCAGGGGCTGACCCATTCCTTCTCACGGCTGATTGCCATGCATGCTTCCCTCAAGCGTTTGATGGAGGTGGAGCGCCTCCCCTCCGAAATGCATGGGCTGGCGACCCTGGTCCGTCCCGAGCGTGGGGCTGGCAAGGGTACGGCGGTGGTGCATGGGGTCGATTTGGAGTTCTGTGGGGTGTCCTACACCTACGAACATACGCCGGTCTTAAACAGGGTTACCTTCACCGTGCGGGCTGGCGAAAAGGTGGCCTTGGCGGGGGACTCCGGAGAGGGCAAGACCACGATCATGCGGCTGCTCTTGGGCTTGATTCAACCGGAGTCGGGCGAGGTGCGCATCAGGGAAGCCTGTCCCGGGGGGCGCACGCATCACCCCTCCCGTTCGGCGCGCCGCTTTTTTTCCTATGTGCCGCAGGGCAATTCGCTGGTGTCCGGAACGGTGGGGTCAAACATTCTGCTGGGGCGGTTGGACCGGGTGGGACCGGCCGACCTAACGTTGGTGCAGCACTGGGCCGGTGCAGAGCAGCTCCTGACCGAATTACCCGGAGGGTTCGCGGCCCGGGTGCAGGAGAGCGGGGATGGCCTTTCCGAGGGACAGGCGCAACGGATAGCGCTGATGCGTGCCTTGGTGCGGGAGGCGCCCGTTCTGCTGCTCGACGAAGCGACTTCATCGTTGGACCTGGGAGCGGAGTCGGCGGTGTTGAGCTTTATCCAAGGTTTGGGCCGGAATCGAACGGTGATCCTGGTATCACATCGGGCGGAAGTGCTGGCCGCGTGCGATCGGATTTTGCGGCTGAACGATGGGCAGATCGTGGAAACCGTCAAGGCGCAGGAGAACATCAAATGAAGATCAAAGATGGATTCATATTGCGGCAGATTGTGGACGTCTGGGTGGTGGTGCCCTTGGGCGAACGGGTGGTTGATTTCAACGGCATGTTGAAGGTCAGCGATTCCGGGGCTCTTCTGTGGGGGAAACTGGCCAGTACCGGCGCCACCCGGGAAGAGTTGCTGGCGGACTTGCTGGCCGCTTACGAGGTGGACCCGGAGACCGCCACCCGCGATATGGATGAGTTTCTCACTTCCTTGCAGCAGGCGGAATTGCTCGCGTCATGACCAACTCCACCCAGAGCATGAACGGGAACGGGGATGCGGAGCGCCAGTTCCGGTGGTTCGACACCACGAACCACATGCTGGCGTTGGCTTCGCAACGGCGTGTGCCCCTGATCGGTACCTTGGAGCTGACCGCCCGCTGTAACCTGTCCTGCCAGATGTGTTATGTCCGGCGAGAGGGGGCTGATCCCTCCATCGCGGCCCATGAAGTCAGCGCGACCGCCTGGGTGGATATTGCCCGTCAGGCCTTGCGCGAGGGCTCGTTGTTCCTGCTCCTGAGCGGTGGCGAACCGCTGCTCCGGCGGGATTTTTTTGAGATTTATGACCCGTTGAGCCGGATGGGCTTCTTCCTGACTTTGTTCACCAATGCGACGCTGCTGGGGGATCGGGAAGTGGCTGTTTTTGCCCAACGCCCTCCTTCCAAGGTGGTCGTGACGCTGTATGGTGCCACAGCGGAAACCTACGGACGCGTGTGCGGCGATCCGTCCGCCTTTTCTCGCGCGGTGGCCGGCGTGCGTCGGCTCGTGGCTGCGGGTGTCCGTACAGAACTGCGCGCCACACTCAACCGGGATAATGTCGGCGATCAGGCCGCCTTGGAGGACTTGTCGGAAGAATTGGTGGGTGTGCGGAAGATGGAAACCAGCGTTTTACTGACGCCCGCGGTCCGCGGGGCCTGTACCCAGCCCAGGGAACGCCGGTTATCACCGGAGGAACTGGCGGCTCGACGGGTGACCGAGACGGCTTGCGATTCCATTCTGGCGGGAGAGGCTGGCGAGCCTGTGTCGGTGCGGTCGCTGTCCGGCTCCATCGCGCGGGAGGTTGCTGCACAGGGCGGTCCTTTCGCTGCGCCGCCGCCGATGTTTTGTGCTGGGGGGCGTGGCTCCTTCTGGATCGCCTGGGATGGACGCATGCTGCCGTGCGCCCTGATGGATCAACCCTTCACCCTGCCGCTCCGTGACGGGTTTGCGCCGTCTTGGCGCCAGCTGACCGGTGCAACGGATCACATCCCCGGTGCCGCGGAATGCAGGGCCTGTGCGCACCGGCCCTACTGCTCTGTATGCCCTGGACGCTTGCAGGCCGAAACCGGCAGTTTTACCACCACGACGCCTTACCTGTGCGAGTTGGCGCAGCGGATCCATACCGCCGCGGATGCCGGTCAAGGCTGAGGCAGGCCAAGGTCACTCTCGAACCGGCGGCGTTGATTTCCCACGCAGAGGTAGCGCAACCCGAAGCGGAGCATGGCCCAAGCGGTCAGGGGGGCCAGCAGTGCGGTACGGGCCAGGCGGTGGAGCCACGCCAAAGGCAACAGACCAGGATGCTGGCTGGCATAGGCGTAGCGGGGGTGCAGGTCGGAAGCCGCAGGGAAAAAAAACCAAACCAGAAAACGCCAGCGGGCCGGCGGAGTGGAAATGGATAGCTCGCCATGCTCCTGAATTCTTGCGGCCAGAAACAGTGCGTTGTCGATGTTGAACTCGCCGTGAGTGCCGGCGCTCAGAATGGTGTCCGCCAGACGGGCTACGAGAGCCGTCGGGATGTTCCAAGCCGCCACGGTGTCTGCTGGCAGCTGCAGGTCCAGCAACCGGCTGGCCACAAGCAGCACCACCCGCCCGAAGCGGCCGGTCCCAAAGGCCTCCAACCGTTCCAGTACCCGGGCCAGCGAGAGACCCTGTTCACATTGCAAAACCAGATCGGCCAATTCCCGCAGGCCGAACCCAAGGTAACGAAAATGTTTGGCCATGTGGAGGATTTGATAGACGGCGGCATCCTCCGGGGCCGGGGCACCATAGCGACGTCCAGCCGCCTCCTGCGTGATGGCGTGTGTGAAAAAGGCCGCCTCAAGCGCTCCGTCGGAATGCTTGAACAGGGCTGTATGCAACTCCAGGAACAAGCCCGGGCCCGAGCGCCACGAGTGGTGCAGGGCCGTTGCTCCGACCAGCCCCAAGCCGCGCTCCTGCAGCAGGGCTTCTGCCGCGAGCAGATCGGCTGGCCGGACGAGCAAGTCAATATCGCCCATCGTTCGCAAATCGGGCTGTGGATACAACGTGCGCAACACCATGCCCTTGAAGGCCACGCAAGCGATCGATCTTTCGGCCAGGGCGGAGGTAAGCTCCAACGCTTCCTGGAAACGCCGCGCCTCCTGAATGCCGGCCTGCAGCGTCAGCAGACGCCAGCGGCCCAGCAAGGATGCGGGGATGCTGCCCCGCGGCAGCCCGGCGAGAGCCGGATAGAGGAGGGCGAACACGCTGTGCTGCAGGGCCAAGTCCAGCAGGTGGCCCCACGCCTGCGGGGACAAAGCCGGCAGGCTGCGGGGTGCCCGGCCGCGGATGGCGGCCCCCAACAGAGAGCACAAAACGGGCTGAAGCTGCGCGCGCATGTGGGTGAAAGTGCCAGAACATGGCGTCAATCGCAAGCATGGCATCGCAGCATCGGATACCGTGTGAGCTCTGAACGATGAGTGCCGCAGCTACATCAAGCTTGGTTGTTTTCGCCCTCGGCGTGGGCCTGGCAGGTTGCGTAAAGCTGCCGCAGGAAAGCAGCCTAAGCTTCACTGCCGGCGGGGCCCGAGGGGCCACGTCCCCGGATGTGACGACGCAGGTCGAACTGCTGGGCAATCCCTATCAGGCCACGTACCCGGGGGGCGCGCGTGTCTATGCGCGCAATATCTGGGCGATGTGCGCCTTCAACGGCGAGGTCATGCTGGGTGCCGGCAACAGCAGTGACGAGGGGCCTGCGCAGAATGCCGGTCCGGTGCCGCTGGTCGCTTTCTCCCCATCCAATGGCCATTTCCGGGTCATGTTCACCGTGGACGATGAACAGATCGATGTCTTCCGCCTGTTGCAAGGGAGCGTTTACATCCCGGGGCATGATCCACGCGAGAGCTGGGCATTCGGCAATTACTACCGGCTCGACGAGGCTGGGCGCTGGCGCAAGTTTCGGAACATCCCGGCCGGCGTCCACACGTACGACATGACGATGTCGGGTGGCCTGTTGTTCGCAGGTTTGGGGACGCCCCATGGTGCCGCCGTCGCTGTCTCCACCGATGTTGGTGTCAGTTGGATCAACACACCCATAGCGAACTCCCGTGTTTATGCTTTCCTGACGGTGCAGAGCAACGTCTACGCCGTAGGGGTGATGGACAGCAGAGCGCGTCCCGGAAAGACTGAGCCTGCGGAGACCCTGGTGGGTGTCCATCAATATAGCCAGCAGCTTGGTTTTTATCCGAGGAACGACCTTGGTCCTGAACAACTCTTTCCCGGGGTCACCATGCGGGCGGGGGCTAAGGTTCGTATTGCACGCCCTGTGTCCTTCAAGGATCGCGCCGCCTATCTGGGAGTCTACACTCATAACGATCATCAGTGCCTGCCGTTCGGGGTTTTTGTTGCCGAAGCTTTAAGCGTGGGAAGCGTCGCCATCCGCTACGTCGCGCTCCCAAAAGATGTCCGGGCTTGGGACCTGCTGCTGGATGGCGGCATCTTGTATGTGCTCACCGATGTCCCGGACGCCGAAGGCACGACCGTACGCGTCCTGGCCAGTTCCGACGGCAGGGTTTGGTCCGAGCGCCTGCACTTCCGGTCCCGGACCTTTGCGCGGTCTTTCGCCCTGTTGGATCGCGATTTCTACTTTGGCTTGGGCTGCGAGGTCGCGGATCCCGGGCAATGGACCCAGCAGGCCCTTCCGCCCGAGACCGGCAACATTCTGCGCGTAAAAAGAGCCGTTTGGGATAGGGCGGTGCAGGTGGAGCCGCCTGCCTGACGCCTTCAGGCCCGCCCGTGGTCGGACGCTCGTGTGCGCTGTACACAGGCCCTTTGTCACGAGAGACCTTGGGCGCAACAGCCCGCCGGTGAGGCTGTAGGAAAGGAAGCTTGAACATGCAAATTCGTTTATCCAGATTCGTAAGCTGTTGCCTAGGGCCGCTTGTCTTAGGCGTGCTGCTGGCTTGTGCCGGCTGCCAAAGTGCCAGCCCCGTAACGGGGAACGATGAGTCCTCCCCAGCATTGGATGGCCACACCAGAAATATCCGCGCTCAGTTGCGCCCCGGTTTGATCGTCAACATCCAGGTGCTGGTGGCTGGTCAGAAAGAGCTTGAAGAGAAGAACCGCCGGATCTCCGAGGCGGGCGCGATCACCCTGCCGCTGGTCGGTGAAATCCGGTTGGAAGGTTTGACCGTTGGCGAGGCCCAGGAGCAGCTCAAAACGGCGTATGGCCGCTATTTTGTCGCGCCCCAGGTCATTGTGGAGTGCCAGGTGGAAGCCTTGGCCGGGGCGGTCTCGCCTTGGGGCTATGTCACCGTGCTGGGCCGGGTGCGGACGCCGGGCATGGTCAACCTGCCGCCGACCCGCGAGCTCACCGTCAGCCGGGCGATTCAACTTTCAGGCGGACTGGACACCAGTGCCCGCCGCAACGCCATCCGGGTCACGCGTACTCGAGGCAATAATACGGAACAGTTTGAGATTGACCTGGAACGCATCGGCGCCAGCGGGCAAGCCAAGGACGATGCCCTGCTGCTGCCGGGGGATGTCATCTATGTTCCGGAAGCAGTCTTCTGAGTGCCTTGCGCCAGCGTCCCTTGATGAACTGAATCTTTTACGTCCTTCGAAACACACCTGACGACTGGTGTTGAGACTTGCAATCCAAGCAAAAGAGCGACTGAACATGAGGCAACGAAACAAGCTTACCTGGATGACCCTCCTGTGCCTTGTGATAGGGTTGGGCAACGTGTTGGGCAACCCCGGCGAGGGTCTGCGCGCAGGCGAGAACGTGGTGGTGCGTCCGGTGGCGGAGATGGCGGCTAGTGTCGATAGCAATCCGCAGTTGCTGCCAAAAGGGCAGGAAATGAGCGGCGCTTTCATCGACGCCAGCGTCGGTGCGCTGGTGACAAAGGCTAAGGATACACTGCACGTGGAAGGTACGCTCTGGGCGCGCTTCCGGCGGTTTGACAAGCCCAACACCGGAGCCAATCATGACGACTATTCGGAAGCGTTGAGCATCGGCTTGGGGCGCCGGGACGGCTGGAATCTGAAACTGCACGAACGCTTTGCACGGGTCTCGGATTACGACCTCGTCATCAACACCATGGACACCGCGGCTCAAGGCACCGGCGACCGTTATCTGGAGCGTCCGACGGCCACCCCCTTGGGCGTGATGGAGCGGACCGAACGCGTGGACCGGTATCTTCTCGATGCGGGTATTGGCGGCGGCGGTCCCTTGACGGATAAAACGGCGCTGGACGTTGTCCTTGATTACGGGTTCGTCAAATACCTGGTCAACGATTTATATGATTCCGATGAGCAAGCCGCATCCTTCAAGCTCTTGCGTAAGGTTACGGATAAATCCAGCGCCCTTGTAGTTGGTGACTTCGTCCGGATGGAAAACAGCAGTTTTATCAATCCGGTCTATTGCTACGCTGCCCGTATGGGGTGGCGCTGGCAAGGGACCTTCAAAAGCCGGTTCGAGGGGAGTCTCGGCTATTATTTATGTGCCGCTGATGAGCCGAGTGCGACCAACTCGTTGAACCTCTCCGGGCTCTCCTACGATGTGGCGTGGTATTGGCAGATTCATCCCCGCCTCTCTTTTATTCTGGGTGGGCGTAGTGAGGCCCAACTCGCCGCAGACACGGCGGATAGTGTAAAATTGGTTCATATGCTTACGAGTAGTGCAACCTACTCAGCGTCGAAGCGCCTCACCCTTTCGGTGCTGGTGGGCTATCGCAAGGAGGATTACTCCGACGTGGTCTTGGCAGGAGAAGCGCCTGTTAATCGGAGAGGTGAGCAACTCCATGGCCGGCTACGGTGTGACTACCAATTGCTCAAATGGCTGAGGGTCTATACGGAATTATGGTTGGAAGACACATCGGATAGTCTGCGCGGGGCTTACCAGGAATCAAGAGGCATCTTGGGTGTAAAAGCGGAGTATTAAGTTGGTTTTTTAGTTCAAGGGAAGGGCGAAAGAGTTACATGAAAAAAATACATTTAATGGGTCTTACGGTCAGTTGCTGTGTGGTGCTGTTCGGAAGCGCGCCCAGAGTTGCTGCCGCACCATTGCCGGGGACTGAGGAGATTGCCGCACATGCCGAACTGGTTGTCCCCGCCATTCGAGGCCAACCGGTAGCGGCTTCGGCTGCGATCGTCTTGCAGGTCCAGGCTCTGATCTTGGCCGCGGATTGGCCGGAGACCCGCAAGCGGGCGCAAGTCATCGCGCTCATCACCTATGCCGTTGCGGCCAAGGGTAACGAAGCTGCGCCGATGATGGGCCTTGTCGCCGCCGGTACGCCTCCCGCTTGGCTGGCGGTGATTGCCGCAACCGCCGTGATGGCGGCTGGCAACAGTTCTCCGACTGTAGCGAAGGCGATGATCGCTGCGGTCGCTGGCGATGCCCAAGCCGCGGGGACTTGCACCGCAGCTTGCGCCAATCCTGCCACGGTATTGGCCGCGGCCGACCTGGGGGTCGTGCGCGGGATCACGCTGCCGACCCCCACGCAAGTGCCGGCCAAAGCACCCCCGCTGCCGACCCTCATCCAGCAAGCGACGAAATATCCAGGCCAGTGAATCAAGTATAGGAGGATACGTCCTTGAAGCTCAATAACGACCTACCGCCAGTTTCGCCATCGCCGTCCTCATCGGTCCCTTATGGGGGTGGGGCGTATGGGGTGAACCCTGCCGAGACGGGAGGGGCTATCACCCTGCTGCGTCATCTCCTGAGCGCCGTCGTGCGCAAGTGGTATCTGATCGTTCTTGCCACGGGGCTCGGGGGCAGCGGCGCATGGTTCTACCTCGCCAACACCCCGGAGCGCTATTCAGCGGAGAGCCTGATCGAGATGAGCGTCCGCCGTCCGCGGATTGCGAGCCAGCGCGGTGCGATCTCGGAGGATGCCGATTTGGGCTCTTCCTCCGAAGAGATCTTTAATACGCGCATCCAGAAATTCATGGGGACCCGGCTCCGGGGGTTGGTGGCCGTCCAACTCCAGACCGCGACCAATCAACCGGTTTTGTCGCGTGAACAGGTCAATGAGATCCTGCACGGGGTGAAGTTTGCACTGATCCGTCGGACGTATCTGGTGCGCGTGTCCTGTATGGCCACCGATCCGCTGCTGGCCTTGGTGGGCGCCAATGCTTCCGCCGAAGCCGCCGTGCAACTGGCCATGGAGCAGAATCGGCTCAGCGCCGATGGTGCTGTGACCTGGCTGGAACAGCAGGTCAACCAGCAGCAGAAGATCCTTGAGAAGATCACGCAGCGGATCACGGCCTTTCGGGAGATCACGCGCCTGGATGCCAACTTGGATCAGAAGGCTGCCCTGCAAACCTCGCTGTTGGGCATCAGTGCCCAGCTAACCCAACTCGATGGCGCGCGCATTCTGGCGGACAAGCTTCTCGCCGCGATCAGCAAGGTCAAACTGGATCCGAAGCGGGTGGGCGATTTGCCCGATACCACGCCGCGCCGGGAGGAGATTATCCAGGCTGTGTCCAAGTGGTTGTTGGCACTCCAGGAGCGCGATGGCTTGCTCGCCAAGTATACGCCAGAGCATCCCGAGGTGATGGCCCGCGCGACGACGATCGTCGCGCTCGGAGAACAGGTGACGGAGGCCATCAAGCGGGCGCAAAGCACCGCCGAGGCCAATGTACATCTGCTAGAGCAGCAGACGGCGGGCCTGCGTTCCAATATTGAGGCGCAAACCCAGGTGCTCTCGGCGCTGGAGAGCAAGCTCCTCCGGACCCAGTCTGAATTGGGAGGGCTGGAACGCGAGCAGACTATTGCGGAAGTGGGCTACAAAGGGTTGCTCACGCGCATCGAGGAGGCCCGGCTCGCCGCCGATGAGAACACCGCTACGGTGAAAGTGGTTGAACCGGCCGTTTTGATTGGTGTGAATGGTCTGTCGCAGAGGTTGCTCCTATTACTGCTCGGCTTACTACTGGGACTGGCTGGGGGCTTGGGCCTAGCGCTCTTGGTGGAGATCCTTGAAGACCGTTTCATCGGCACAGATGATCTCGAACGTGCGGTGGGTCTGCCCGTGCTGGGGTTGGTGCCGCGCCTGCAGGGGAAAGACCGCCACGCCACCGGACGTGTGGTGGAGACGGATCGTTTCGGGCGCGGCGCGGAGGTGTTTGCCGGCATTCGCTCCAAGATTATGTCGGCCACCACGAACCCACGTAGCACCTGTCTGCTTGTCACCAGTTCCGCACCGCGTGAAGGCAAGACGATCACGGCCGCCAACCTCGCCCTATCCTTTGCGCGCTCGGGAGTCAGGACGTTGTTGGTGGACTTTGATCTGCGCCGGCCGGCCGTGAGCAAGGTGTTCGGGCTGCCCAAGGATGGCCCCTGTTTGATGGAGGTGCTCGGCCGGAAGAAAACCGAGAGCTTTGCCGGACTGCCACAGCCGACCGAGTGTGCCGACCTGTTCGTCATCGGTAATCGTGCCTCGCAGGATTTCAGCGCCGCGGAGATCATGGGCAGCCAGATTGCGAGGGATTTCATAGCCTGGGCGCGTTCCTCCTTCGAACTGGTGATCATGGACTCACCCCCCTTTGGGGTGGTGAGCGATTCGCTTGTGCTGGCCGGGATGGCAGAGGGTGTCCTGTTTGTAAATCGGCCCGGTATCAGCCGCAGGCGCATGTTGCGCAGCATGATCGAAGAGTTTGGCGACGCCGGCGCCCCCCTGCTGGGGGTGGTCGTCAATGGCGTCAAGTTCGGTCGCCTATCGGCTCTGACCCATTACGATTACCTGCATGGCCGTGCTTATCAAACCTACAAGTATCCTGCCACTGGAGATAAAGGGTGATGCTGCAGCGTGATCCGGTGGAATAGAGAACGTACCGATCTGCGGCCAGGGCACCTCACGGTGCAGCGGGACGGAAAGCACCACGACTGCCTTGGCCGATTGCTCTGAAACTGCAAGTGTCTCGCTATGAAGGCCTCCGCACCCATGCTTGACAACGTACCGACCTTTGCCGGTTGCGGTTTGCTCGGGTCCATCAGCGCGTTGCTGGGGTGGTCGGTTTGGGCCCGCGGAGGCACAGTGGTTGCCCTGCAAGGCCCCTTGCCATGGATCGGCTTGGTCCTCCTGGTTTTCCTGTTGCTGGATCGCTGGGATCCTGCAAACTCGGGACGGTCCTTGCTCCGGCCTTTGTGCAGCGATGTGGTGTTCTTGGCCGGACTGTCCTTCTTGGTGCTGTTAACCGTCCAATGGTGGAACGCTGGCCGGCACCCCTATTTCCATCCGTTCGATCAACGCTGGGTTCTCACACCCACGGCCCACCCTGGATGGCCATGGGCCGTCGACCGGGACGAGGCCGCCGAGATGCTGCGCTGGTTCTTTCCCGCCTGGGCGTTGATGCTGACGTTGCGTCATGCGCGCAACACGGCGTGGCTGGCCAAAAGGGTTGCCTGGTTTTTGGTGTGCAACGCGGGCCTGCTGGCCCTCTTCGGTATCGCACAGACCCTCAGCGGCACACACCAGATCTTCTGGCTTACGCCGATGTCGGATCACTTTTTCGCATCGTTTGGCTACGAAAACCATGCGGCCTCCTACTTCGCGCTGATCTTCGCCTTGGCGGCGGGCATGCTGTTGCAGAGAGTGAGCCTGCCAGGGCCGCGCGTGCGGGGTCTCAGCGGGCGCCCTTCCCTCGGCCACCTGGCAACTGTCGCAATCTGTGCGGTGCTCTGTTTGGCCGGGATGGCGCTGTCGTTCAGCCGTACTGGGATGGCCTTGGCGGTGGGTTTGTCGGGCGTGGCGCTGATCGTGGCCGCGCGCCTGTTCTGGCCACGGGTTTCGTTCGCACAACGTGTCGCCGTCGTGGCGGCGCTGATCATGGGCGTGGCGACTTTCTTTTTTGTCATGGCATCCATCGGTGGAGGGGAATTGGCGCAGAAAGCCGCCTTGCTTCCGCAGGCAGATATACCGCATGAATTGACCTCTCGGCTGTTCATGGTCCGGTCAGCAGGGGCCATGTGGCTGGACAACCCTTGGTTTGGTGTGGGCGGCTGGGGCTATCGGCATTTCCTCCCCCTCCAAGCGACGGCGGAACACATGACGTTCGGACCCGGCGATGCGAATGTCCACAACGATGCCGCACAATTTCTCTGTGAATTCGGCGCCGTCGGTTTGGGCCTGATGCTGGCTGCGACACTCGCTTTTATGTGGCCCCTCTTGCGGCAGGCCCGGCACCACCTCACCCCCGGACTGGCGCTGGCGGGCATGGGCTTGCTGGCCGTGTTGTTCCATAGCTTGCTGGATCTGCCCTTCCGCAGTCCGGGTATCTTGAACGCCTGGCTCGCAGTCTGCGGTGTGGCGCAGGTGCTGACCGGGTGCGATACCGCACGAATACCGCGGCCCTGTCTTGAGAAATAACTGCGGATCTAACTTCGAAATCGCCAATACGATGATGACGGAGTTGTGGAAGCCAGGGCTTTCGAGTCATAGTGCCGGTTCTACATGGCGACCACTATTCAGAGCATAGCAGGTGCTGTTCTTCAAGTGTGGAGTCTTTATTCATTCGATTCGTTATGGGAGGTCGTGTGGCTTAAGAACGCGTTGTGGCGACTATCCATCGACACATATGTTGTGCAGCTTAGTCGTGTTCGGCAGCGTTGGTAATCTGCACACATTGATGGTCGTAGAAAGATTAAGGAATTATGAACCGATGTTTAGTTACTGGCGCGGCTGGTTTTATTGGCTCGCACCTCTGTGAGGCGTTGTGTGCGCGTGGCCATGAGGTCATAGGCCTCGACGCGTTCATCCCCTATTATCCACGACCTGTAAAGGAGCGGAACCTGACGGCGTTGCTGGGGCAGGCGCGCTTTGCTTTTCATGAAGCCGACCTCCGCACGGCCGAACTTGCACCGCTTATCGCCGGTTGCGATACGATCTTCCACCTTGCTGCCATGCCCGGCCTGATGAAGAGTTGGACTGATTTCGAGCTGTACGAAAGCTGCAACATATACGGCACGCAGCGCCTGCTCGACGCCGCGCGGCAGTCGCCCATTAAACAATTCATTCATATTTCCACTTCCAGCGTTTACGGGCAAGAGGCTACGCAGGGCGAGGAGATGCCACTACAGCCGTTCTCGCCCTACGGCATCACCAAGCTTGCCGGCGAGAATCTCTGTCGCGCATACGGCGCGAACTTCGCCTTGCCGTTCACCATCTTGCGCTATTTCAGTGTCTATGGCCCACGCCAGCGGCCGGACATGGGCTATTTCAAGCTTATCAACGACCTCATCCAGGGCAGTACCTTCACCCTCTTTGGCGATGGCGCGCAGACGCGCAGCAATACCTATGTCGCCGATGCCGTGGCTGCGACAGTGCTGGCGATGGAGCAGTGTGCCGTATCCCTCGGCCAAACTTTTAATGTGGGTGGTGGCGAAATCGTCTCGCTCAACGAGGTGATTGCCTTGTTGGAGGAAATTACCGGGCAGCGTGCGCGGCTGGACCGCCAGCCGGCACGACCAGGCGATCAACGCCACACGGCTGCAAACATCGCGAAAGCCCGCCGGCTTTTGGGCTATGATCCGCACACCAGTCTTGCCGAAGGTCTGCAGGCGCAGGTGATGTGGCAGCAGGCCCAAGGTTGAAGGTAGGCGGTCGATCAGGACGATGCCGCATTTTTCTTTGCGCTGAGCTTCGTTTTGGTAGCGGGTATGTTGTTGCAGGGGGGGCCTATCCGGCCTGCGTGTACGGTCACGGCGGGTGACTTGCGAGAGGCTTTATCGTAGCACCACATTGTGTGCCGTGCTTTGTTTGGCTCGGCTGTCGCAGAGGCGTGTGAAATTGGCGAGCGGGAGCGATCCGGCGCGGTTAACATGCATGCTCGGGGTGATGGCTTTGGCGGTAAGGTCGAAAGCGCCTACGAGGCGGGAGGCATCGGGCTATGGAATTCATAGATCTACAAACACAGTATAGGCTTTACAAGACGAGCATTGATCAGCGCATCCAGCAGGTGCTGGAACACGGGCGTTTTATCATGGGTCCCGAAATCGCGGAGGTAGAGGAGAAATTGGCAGCCTATGTCGGCGTCCAGCATGCCCTTACGGTGGCCAGCGGAACAGATAGCTTGGAGATCGCCCTGCGGGCGCTGGGCATTCAAGCCGGCGATGAGGTCATCACGGTGCCCTTTACCTGGATCAGCACTGCAGAGGCCATCTGCCTGGTGGGTGCGGCACCCGTCTTTGTCGATATTGAACCGGTGGGCTTCAACATCGATGTGGAGCTGGTCGAGGCCGCCATCACGCCGCGTACCAAGGCCCTCCTGCCAGTGAGCCTCTTCGGACAGATGCCGGACTATGATCGCCTCAATGCGATCGCCGCCCGGCATGGTCTTGCGGTCATCGAAGATGCCGCCCAGAGTTTTGGTGCCACGCAACACGGCCGGAAGAGTTGCGCGGTTACGTCTATTGCCAGCACCAGTTTCTTTCCTGCCAAGCCGTTCGGTTGCTATGGCGACGGCGGCGCGCTGTTCACCGACGACGATGCGCTGGCGGAACGCATGCGGGCTATTCGTACCCATGGCGGGATGCAGCGGCACCATCATCCCCTGTTGGGCATGAACGGGCGGTTCGACACGCTCCAGGCGGCGGTGTTGTTGGCCAAGTGGCCGCATTTCCCCGAAGAACTCGAAGCCCGTGCCCGCATCGGTGCCCGCTATTCAGATGGGTTGCGCGACGTTTGCCAGGTGCCGGAAATCCAACCGGGTAACACACATGTCTATGCGCAGTACACCATCCGGACGCCTGGGCGTGAGGCCCTAGGGCAAGCTTTGCAGCAACAGGGCATACCTACTGCCGTTTACTACCCTAAATGTTTGCACGAACAGCCCGTCTTCGCCTCCGCAGGTTACACCTTGGGGGACTTCCCCGTGGCCGAACAAGCCTCGCGGGAGGTCATCAGTCTGCCGATGCACCCGTTCCTGTCCGAGGTGGATCAGGACCGGGTGGTGGAAGCGGTGCGTCAATGGATGGGAGTGGGAGGTCAACATGTATAACTTCGCGCTAATCGGGGCCGCCGGATTTATAGCGCCTCGGCATCTGCAGGCCATCAAGGATACCGGGAACAAGCTCTCTGTGGCGATGGACCGGAACGACAGCGTCGGCATCCTGGATAGATACTTTCCTGAAGCCTCTTTCTTCACTGAATTTGAGCGTTTCGACCGCAAGGTAGAAAAGCTGCGGCGCAGTTCGCCGGAAGAGCGCATTCAGTACGTCAGCATCTGTTCGCCCAACTATCTGCACGATGCCCATATCCGGTTTGCTCTGCGCGTCAATGCCGATGCCATTTGCGAGAAACCCTTGGTGCTGGAACCTTGGAATGTGGATGCGCTCCTGGATATGGAGCAGGAAAGCGGGCACCGGATCTGGTCGGTCCTGCAGTTGCGGTTGCATCCCCACATCATCGCCCTCCGCGAGCAGATCGCGGCTGCAGGCGATCGCATCCACGACATTGATCTCACCTATGTGACCTCCCGGGGACGGTGGTACTCGGCTTCTTGGAAAGGTGTGGACGAGAAGTCCGGTGGTGTGGCGATGAACATCGGCGTCCATTTCTTCGACATGCTATTGTGGATCTTTGGCCCGGTGGAACGGAGCACAGTTCATTACCTGGACAGCCGGCGCGGTTCCGGATATCTGGAATTACAGCGTGCCCGGGTGCGTTGGTTCCTCTCGGTGGACGGCACCGATCTGCCTTTGGAGGCTGTCGACAAAGGGCAGCGGACGCATCGGGCCTTGGTTTTGAACGGCAAGGAATATGAGTTTTCCGAGGGCTTCACCGATCTGCACTCCAAGATGTATGGCGAAATCCTCGCTGGGCGCGGGTTTGGAGCTGTTGAGGTGCGGCCGGCGATCCAGCTCGTCCACGATATCCGCAACGCCGCCCACAGCGGGCTCAAGGGCGACTTTCATCCGCTAGCCATGGGAAAGGCAGGACAGCCGTCGTGAGCGCTTGCTTTGTCCACGAATCCGCGTATGTCGATGAGGGTGCTGTGATCGGCGCCGACACGAAGATCTGGCACTTCTGCCACGTCATGAAGGGTGCGCAGATCGGTGAGCGGTGTGTGCTGGGGCAGAATGTTAACGTCGATGGCGGGGTTGTCATTGGGAATAACGTAAAGATCCAGAACAACGTCTCGGTCTACACGGGGATCACGATCGAGGACGATGTCTTTCTGGGCCCCTCCTGCGTATTGACCAATGTCACCAATCCGCGCAGCCAGGTCAACCGGCACAACCTGTATGAGAAGACGCTGATCCGCCGGGGCGCGACGCTGGGCGCCAACGCCACGGTGGTCTGCGGGGTGACGATTGGCTGCTATGCCTTCATCGCGGCGGGAGCGGTCGTCACCAAAGACGTCCCGGACTACGCCCTTGTCCTGGGCAATCCCGCGCGCCAGAAAGGCTGGATGAGCCGGCACGGGCATGTCCTAAAAAATCCGGACGCGGCGGGCCTTCTGGTCTGCCCTGAATCAGGCTTTCGGTATCAGTTGGTCTCCGCCCTTCCGTCCGCGGACCTTCCCCCGCTGACCTGCGCGCCTGCGCTCCGCTGCCTCGATCTTGATGAACAGTCCCCCTTGCCTGCGGAATGGGCCGCCGGTACGAAGGCCTATCAGGACTTTAGATGAGTGGGCTCAGGTACACGCCGCCAGCACGCACCGGTCCCGGTAGGTGCCTCGTCGGGTCTGGGCTATTTCGGCGGGCTGGTGTGGTCGGGCTCGCGCTGGCAGGGTGGCTGGCCAAGGCTGAAACGCCATGAACCTTGCACCAGTTTCTAACAACCACCATGACCGCGCTCGCACAGGGCGGTTGCTTGGCCCAGACAAAGCAACCCGTGTGATCGGGACAAAGGACTCTGGTTCGGACCACTGCGGTTATTCCTCCGGTGTCACACGGCTGGCCGCCTGTGCCGGACGCTGGAGTCTATGATCACGGCAACGAAAGACATCCGGTTCTGCACGGACCACCTCCAGGCGGACTTGACGGGAAGAACCGCACGCAGCGGGATGATCACGATCGTCAGCCAGTTCGTGCGCTTCGTCTTGAATCTGCTTGCGGTGATGGTGATGGCGCGATTGCTCCTGCCGGTCGAGTACGGACTGATCGCGATGGTCGCGCCCATCACTGGCTTTGTTGGCTTGTTCAAGGACTTGGGGCTCTCGACCGCCACGATACAAAAGGCCCACATCACCCACGAACAGGTGAGCGTCCTCTTCTGGGTGAACGTCACGGTGTCCATCGGCCTGGCGGTGCTCTGCCTGGCCATCAGCCCGCTCGTGGGTATATTTTACCAGGACAGCCGCACGATGTGGATCACGATGGCGCTGGCGTCCTCTTTTATCTTCGGTGGGTTGACCGCTCAACACCATGCGCTGCTGCGCCGGCAGATGCTCTTTGTGACCCTGGGCTGGATCGATATCGTCACGTCCGTCGTCAGTATCGTGGTCGGCATCGCAACCGCATGGTGGGGCTGGAGCTACTGGTCGCTGGTAACGATGACGTTGAGCGGTGCCGCGGTGAATTGCGCTGCCGTCTGGAGCGTCAATTCGTGGCGGCCGGGGCGCCCCTGCCGCGGGAGCGGCGTCCGGGAACTGCTCCGGTTTGGAAGGAGCTTGACGGTGTCTCAAGTGTTCAACTTCATCTCTGGAAACATGGACAAACTGCTCATTGGAAAAACACTGGGCGCCGGCGCGCTGGGCATCTACAACCGCGCTTTCCAGTTGTTGCTGATGCCGATGGAACAGGTGTTCAGTCCTCTGTCCTCTGTTCTATTGGCCTCGTTGAGCCGTGTGAGCGACGATCCGGCGAGATTCCGCCGGGCCGTTCGTACGGCTGGGGATTTGCTCCTCATGACGGTCGCACCCTTGGTCGCTGCAATGATCGTTTTCGCCCAGGAAATGGTGCTCGTATTCCTCGGTCCTGCGTGGCTGGAGGCCGTGCCCATTTTCCGCGCACTGGCGGTTGTAGCGCTTGTGTTGCCCATGAACTATCTGGGAGCCATCATCCTGCAAGCGGCAGGTCGGACCGATGTCATGATGAAGTGGGCCCCCGTGGCCATGGTCATTTCGGTTGCCTCGATCCTGGTGGGCATGCCTTGGGGCTTGATCGGTATTGCCACCGCTTGGGCGTTCGGTGTGCTGGTGTTGCGGTCGCCGATTTTCTATTTCATCATCAGCCGGACCACCCCCATAGCGCTCGGGGACATCCTGGCGCCACTGCTCACCTATGCGCTTCCATGTGCCCTTCTGGTGCTGGGCGGATGCTGGTGGGGTCATACGCTGCCGTTCAAGCGCCCCCTCTGGACGCTTCTGGTTGGGGGGCTGATCTTGGTCGCCAGCTATGTCACTTATCTGTGTCTGATCGGTAAGCATAAACACATCATCGCCTTGGCCCGTCACGGTGGCGCAAGGCCTTTCTAGGACGGGCGTGGGAAGATGATCCATATATCCGACAAGCGTAGGTGTACGGGCTGTTGTGCCTGTCAGAACGTCTGTCCCCAGGCGTGCCTGGCCATGGAGCCTGACCGGGAGGGCTTCTGGTATCCCAAGGTTGACGAGAAGCTGTGCACCAGTTGCGGACGCTGCGAACAGGTCTGCCCCTTGAGGGATGGGCAGCGAGTCGCACTCGACAGGCTGCCCGAGCCCGTGGTGTTGGCCGCGTGGAATACACAGACTGCGGTCCGATTGGACAGCACCTCGGGCGGTGTTTTTTCCGCCTTGGCCGGGCATATGTGGGCCCAGGGCGGTTATGTGGCCGGCGCGGTGTTTGCGGAGGATCGAACCGTCTGCCATATGGTCACCAATGATCCGGGCAAGATCGAGATCCTGCGGAGTTCCAAGTATCTTCAAAGTCTTATCGGCGGCAGCTTCCAAGCGATTCAACAGCTCCTGAAGGCCGGCCAGAAAGTGCTTTTCTGCGGCACGCCCTGCCAAGTGGCCGGGCTTTATGGCGCGTTGGGCGGGGATCACGCGAACCTCCTCACCTGCGATTTCATTTGTCGCGGTGTGAATTCACCCAAAGTTTTTCTCAAATACCTGGCGATGCTGGAACGGAAATACGGCGCGCAGGTGACGCGGATCAAGTTCAAGAACAAGACGTACGGCTGGCACCGTTTCTCCACCCGGGTCGAGTTTGCAAACGGCCGTACTTATATTAAAGATTTGCATTGCGACCCGTTCATGCAGGGCTATCTCAAGTACAACTGCTTTGCGCGGCCCTCTTGTTACAGTTGTCAGTTCAAAGGCCTGCCGCGCCAGGCGGATATCACGTTGGCGGATTTCTGGGGATTGGACCGGATCCATCCAGCTTGGGACAACGACCAGGGCACGTCAGCGGTCTTGCTGAACTCGGAGAAGGGGCGTGAATTCTATGGGGCCGTGCGTGACAGGCTGGTATCGCATGACTGCACACTGCAGGATGTCGTCGCCGACAATGCGGCGCTGAGCACGTCGCTCGCCGCGAAGCCGGGCCGGGATCGGCTGTTCGAGGCTATCGATGACCTGGCCTTCGAGGAGTTGTCGCGGCGCTATTTCCCTGTGCCCGGTCGGGCCAGAGTGGCCGTCCGGGCCGTTTGGGCGAAAGTTCGGGGCGTGGTGCGCCGTGCGTACCAAGTCGGCGGGCCCATGGGCCTGTGTGCGTCCGCATGGCTCCTCTGTCTTTATGTCAATTGCTTTCGGAGAAACACACGGTCGCAGGTTCTGAAGTCCATGCTGCTGGTTCCGACCCGGGCGTGTCGCGTAGTGCTCGCCCCCAGTGCGCGGCTGAGCTTCAACGGCACGCTGGTGCTGGGCTGGAAACAGTTCCGACGTTCGACGTTGGAAACGCGCTTCTCCGTTGGCCGCAACGCCCAGGTACTGGTGAATGGAAATTTCAGTGTCTACGCGGGGTCGGATATCCGTGTGCTTGATAACGGTGTGCTGACTTTGAACGACGGCTTCTGCAACGATGGGGTGCAGATCGTCTGCGCACAGAAAATTACGATCGGCAAGGGGTGCGCCATCGCGCGCGATGTCATTATCCGCGACTTTGATGCCCATCAATTATTGGGTGGCAGTCACCAGAAGTCCATGGCGATAAGCATCGGTGACCATGTTTGGATCGGTACCCGCGCGGTGATCCTGAAAGGGGTGAGTATTGGCGACGGTGCTGTCATTGCGGCCGGCGCCGTGGTGACGAAAGCTATTCCGGCCCGCTGCCTCGTCGCGGGCGTGCCGGCCAAGGTGATCCGGGAGCAGGTCGAATGGCGCTAGACGTGGCAGGGCCGGGCGGGGCTGTCCTCCTGCTGAACAATGGGGTGAAACTTCCCCTGATCGGGATGGGCACCTATCCCCTCAACGGGCTGCGGTTGGCGTGGCTGGTCCGGCGTGCGACCGCCATGGGCTACCGCGGCTTTGACACGGCATCGGCGTATGGCAACGAGCGCTGGCTGGGCCGCGGACTGCGTTTGTCCTTGAAGAAACGCGAGGATTATTTTGTCACCTCAAAGCTCAGCAACACAGAACAGCGCGCAGGTGATGTGAGGCGGGCCTGTACGGACAGCTTGGCGCGACTGGGGCTTAAGTCCCTGGACCTCTATCTGATGCACTGGCCCAACCCCGACACCTTCAGGTCGTGCTGGCGGCAGATGGAGCAACTCTATCGGGAGGGCCTCGTGCGCGCTATCGGCGTGTGCAACTTCCACGCGCATCACTTGCAACAGTTGCTGGAAGTGGCTTCGGTCATCCCGGCCGTGAATCAGGTCGAACTGCACCCCTTGCTCTCGCAGACGTCACTGGTGGCTTTTTGCAGGCAGCATGATATCCAAGTGCAGGCGTATTCGCCCTTCGCCCGGATGCATGGGAAACTGCTCGGCAGCGCGATTCTCGGGGAAATCGCCGCGCGGTGCGGGAAAACAGTACCCCAGGTGATTCTGCGCTGGCACTGCCAGCACCAACTCTGCGCGGTGCCAAAATCCGCCAACAGCACCCGCCTGAAGCAGAACCTCGCGGTGTCTGGTTTCACATTGACTGAGCAGGAAATGCAGCATATCGACGGCCTGAACATCAACTTCCGGGTCCGGCATGACCCGGACCACTGCGATTTCACCCGGTTATGACGGCCGTGCCGTGCAGGTATTAACGCTGGCCAACACAAAGAGCTTTGCGGATGAACTCACCTCACTTTCTGCTGGTCGGCAATGGTCCTTATAGCAACCGGGGTTGCGAAGCGATCGTGCGCGGGACCATGGCCCTGCTGCGCCACGAATTCGGAACGCAATTCCGTGTGACCTTGGGCACCTTCGAAAGCCCTGCCATCGTCGCGGAGCAGGCGTCCCGGGAAACCGATCCGCTCATCACGCATGTCGCGTTGAGAGGCCCCGCCGGGCCCCGACCGGCCCCTTCCCGCTGGCGTCGGAAACTGGCGCAGGTGCTGCGGTTGGACCGGGTCGCCTACGACATGTTGGACCCGTATTGCGACGGGCAGACGGTCGCCTTGCAAGTCGGCGGGGACAACTTCACGCTGGACTACGGCCGGCCGGTGCAGTTCATGCAACTCGACGCCTATTTGCGGCGACGAGCCGTGCCGGTGGTGCTGTGGGGCGCCTCGGTGGGACCCTTCGAAGCGGATCCGGCCTTTGCACCCGCGATCCTGGCCCATCTTGGGACCCTGGCGGCACTGCTGGTGCGGGAGTCCGATTCGTTCGACTATCTGATCCAGCACGGGTTGACAGACCGTGTCCATCGTGTATCGGATCCGGCCTTTCTGATGGCACCGGTGCAACCGACGGCCGAGCAGATCGGCTGCGTGGTGCCTGACGGGGCGATCGGCTTGAACCTCAGCCCGCTGATGGCCACCTATGTGACGGCTGGGAACATGGATGCTTGGGTGCGTTTGGGGGCCGACATCGTGCAGGATGTCGTCGCAACGACCTCGCGGGACGTCGTGCTCATTCCCCACGTCACGTGGTCGAAATCCAATGATCACGCCTTCCTGGGCCAGGTGGCCCAGGCCTGTGCCCGCGTGGTGGCCGGCCGGGTGTGTTGCGTGGGCGACCGGCTCTCGGCAGCGGAAACGAAGGCCGTGATCGCCCGCTGTGCCGTGTTTGCGGGCGCCCGGACGCATGCCACCATCGCCGCCATCTCCTCGGGCGTGCCCACGCTGAGTCTCGCCTACAGCCGGAAAGCCCGGGGCCTGAACCAGGACATCTTTGGCAGCCAGGACTATTGCCTCCAGCCTGGCGAGCTTTCCCCGGCACGGATCGCAGGGCGTCTCAAGGCCATGGTGGACACACGGTCCGCCATCGCGGGGCACCTCGCGCAGGTGTTACCCGGGATTCGGAAGCGCGCCCTGCTGGGCGGGTCGATTCTTCGTCAGGTGGTCCGAAAGCCATGAGCGTCTCCATCGTCATCCCCCTGTACAACAAGGCCCCCTACGTCCGGCGGGCGCTGGCTTCCATCCTCACCCAGACGTGGCAGGACTTTGAAGTGATCGTGGTGGATGACGGTTCGACCGATGGTGGTGCGGACATCGTCGCCCGCTGCGCCGACCGGCGCGTGCGCTTGATCTGCCAGCCGAACGCTGGCCCCGGCGCCGCCCGCAACCGGGGGCTGCGCGAGGCCCGTTATGAATTGGTGGCTTTTTTAGATGCGGACGACGAATGGCTGCCGGAGTACCTCGCGCGGTCCGTGGGTTTTTTATCTTCGCATTCCGATGTTGTATCCATCTCCATGGCGTATAGTGACGCCGGCCGTAATCCCGATGCGGTGAATGCTGGGTGGACGGCGCGGGGGATAGCTACCGGCGTATATGCAGCGGGGGCCGCAGGTTTCTCGGCCCGATTAGCCGCGACGCTATTGAGTTACATCACCCCCTGTTCGACCGTTTTCAGAAGGCCGGTTCTGTTGCGGTATGGTGGCTTTTTTGACCAGTATAAGTGTGTCTATGGTGAAGACCATCATCTTTGGATTCAGTTGCTGCTCAATGAGCGGGTTGGCCTTTCGCGGGAGCCGCTGGTGATTATTCACACGGAAGCGTCACAGTTGAGCCAGAATCGGTATGCGCCGTTCCCGATGCTCCCCTTCCTCCTGACTCCCGACGTTCTTTATAGGTCCTGTCCGGATGAGCGACGCGAACTCCTCGAAGAACTGCTGGCCATCCGGGCTGTGGGTGCATCGATCGACCGCGCCTTGAACGGTTGTGGGCGCGAAGCCCGCTGGTTGCTGGCGCGCCATTGCCAGAAGTACCACCCCGCGCAGTATGGGCTGGCGAAAGTCTACAGCCTGACAGCCGCCCTGTTGCCCTTGCTCCGGGCGTGCCGCAGAACGGCGCGCCGCATCCTGAGGCTGCCGTGATGAAGATCTCGGTGGTCATCCCGTTGTTCAACAAGCGGCGGCACATCCAGCGGGCCGTCCGTTCCGTGCTGAACCAGACCACTGGGGCGCATGAGCTTATCGTGGTGGATGACGGTTCGACAGATCGAGGCGGTGACCTTGTTAGACTGATGGCAGACCCACGCGTCCGCTTGATTTCACAGGAAAATGCCGGGGTCAGTGCTGCGCGTAATCGGGGGATTGAAGCAGCAGAATCCGAATTGATCGCCTTTCTGGATGCCGACGATGAATGGCGTCCAGGCTTTCTCGAAACCGTGACGGGTTTGTACCGGAGACATCCCGAGGCTGGCATGTTCGCTACGGGTTACCTTTATTGCAGCGCTGAAAGCGTCCGGCAGCCGGCGTTTGTTGATTGCCCGACCGATCCGCAAGGTGGCTTGGTGGATGATTATTTTCGCAGCGCGATGGGGCCGTGCCCCGTATGGTCTTCCTGTGTGATGATTCCGAAACACGTGTTGCGCACGGTTGGTCTATTTCCTGTAGGGATTCACAGGGGCGAAGACCTGCACCTGTGGGCTCGTATTGCGCTGCGGTACCGGCTGGCCTGGTCCCCGCTTGAAGGTGCCCTCTACCACCTCTCCGCCGACAATCGCGCATGTAACCTCACCGCAACAACAACCGACATGGCTGCGGCTGCGGTGGTCGAGGAGTTCCTGCGTTCAGGGGTTGCCCCGGTCTCGCCCAGGCATACGATAGAAGAATATCTGATTTGTAACCGGATTCCGATTGCACTGGAGTGCCATCTTAATGGCAGGAAGGCACAAGCACGAATCCTCGCGGACCAAATACGGGGAACAAAGCTGTTTAAAAACAAGAAACGGATCTTAATGTGCCTGCTCTGGATGCCGCCGCGCCTTCTGAGGTCGGCCTTGGCGCTGAAGGCGGGCCTGCGGCATGCCTGGCGGGGGAGTGCTCAGTTGCTGAGTTCGTTCAGGGCCTTTATGCGAATGCCCTCATGAGGCAACCGAAACTGTCGCTTCACCCCGGTGAGGCTGATTCAGGCGCTTCGAATGCTGCGTATCCGCGGAAGCCAACGAAGCGCCAACAGCCGGGTTTATGGGGCGTGAAACAAGATGCGGGCCCGGTTGGTCCCTAGGCAAACACCGCCTCAATAGGCGTGAACAGCAGGCTCAAGTAAGCCGCCGTACGACCAGGGTAAAACTGTCAAAATGAAATCAACTTCCATAGTAGTCGGTGGTGATCTCTGCCCCTTCGGGCGCGTTGCACCTTCTCTTTGCGCGGGAGATGCCGGCGCGGTGTTTCATGATTTATTGCCAGCGTTTGGGGGGGCAGATTTCGTGCTGGTCAATCTGGAGTGTCCGTTGGTGGAGGACGCTTCGCCGGTGCCGAAAGCCGGGCCGACGTATCAAGCGGATCCAAGAAGCATAAAGGGGCTGAAAAACGCAAATATCGTTGCGGTGAATCTCGCCAACAACCATATCATGGATCATGGTGACCGCGGGCTGGCCTCGACCATCGACGCCTGTGAAGCTGCGGGTATTGCTTGCGTGGGGGCTGGCCGCAACCGGGCCGAGGCGGGCCGATTGCTGATCCACGACTTCGGCGGTCTCCGGGTGGCCGTGCTCGGCATGGCGGAGCGCGAGTTCTCCATTGCGGGCGAGGACGCGTGGGGTGCCCAGCCGCTGGATCTGATTGATTTCTGCCGTATCATCCGGGCGGCGCAGGGTGGGTATGACCGGCTGATTGTACTGCTGCATGCAGGGGCGGAACTATATCCCTATCCTAGTCCGCAGTTGCAGAAGACCTGCCGGTTCCTAGTCGAACAAGGTGCGCATGCGGTCATTTGTCAGCACTCGCACTGCGCCGGGGCGTGCGAGACCTATCGCGGTGCGCCGATCGTCTACGGTCAAGGCAACCTGATTCATGACATCGCCGGCATGCCGCCGCTCTGGTACACCGGCTTCTTGGTGCGACTGCGCGCGGACCGGTTCACGCCCTGCTTCGGGTTGGAACTGCTGCCCTTCCAGCAATCGCGAGATTGCCCCGGCGTCCGCTTCCTGACGGGTGCCGAAGAGCTCGAGTTTCGCCGTCAAGTGGATGAGCGCACTGCAGTGTTGCAACTTCCCGAGGAGCTCGAACTCCTCTGGCGGCGATTCTGTGCGTCTCAGCGGTCGATGTACTTCAGTTATCTGCGCGGGCATGGCCGCATCGGGCAGCGGTTGAACCGCCGCGTAAACGTTGCCGAACGGATGTTCTCCCGCGCGGCCCTGTTGGTCCTGCTGGACCTCTTCCGGTGTGATACGCACCGCGAGGCTTTGGAGAGCATCCTCGAATGCGCCGGCAAGGTCCGTTCTGGGCGTGGGGCGCGTGACCCGGCAGAATTAGGGCACTCCTCGTCTTGTGGCCGATGAGCCTTGCATCTCCAGTTCCTTCCGGGCAACGCGTGCAGCAGGTGTTTCTTGCTGTAGCCGGCGTGATGATCTTTTGTATCCCTATACTTATGGCCCTGGGTGATTTCGCCTCTTGGGTGCCCAAGTTGAACCAGATCCTGGTCCTTCTGTTGCTGGTGGTGTGTGGTGTTTGCTATATCAGTTTTCGGCCGAAGCTCATTCCCGAGATCTGGTTGTTCGTGGCCTTTGGGGCTTGGGCGGGACTGAGCGGCATCATCGTCGCAGACGATAGAAGCGCGTTTTTTGCCATGTTCATGCGCATCGCGAGAGCTTGCGGGTTGGCCGTGGCCATTGCGGGCATTGCCCAACTCAGGCGGAGCGCAACGGTCAACTTCGCTGCGGTACTCTTGGTCGCCCTCGGATTGGCCGCGTATTCCTGGCAAGCGGGCATTCTGCAAACAGGTCTTGAGGTTGAAACCAACGATCTTGAAACGCCGTGGAATGCTAACACCTTCGGCGTAGTGATGTTGTCTGGGGTGTTTGCGCTCGCTTATTTGTGGGGTATTAAGCGGTTAAGCTTTCTTCGGGCGCTTGTCCCTTTTTTGGCCCTTGCGCTGATGCTTGCGCTGCTGTCCTCGGCATCACGAAAATCGTTCATCTCTTTGCTGCTGTTCGGATTACTGTGGCTCTGGTTTTGCTATCTGCGGCAACGATCTCGAAACATATCCACACTGCTGGTGCTGGGGTGCCTGTTCGCCGTTGGGTACTTCGTCACTGGCTACGTACTCCAAAACAGCCGGCTGGGTCTGCGGTTGGAGAACACGGGTGCCGATGGTGGGGACCAGGCCCGCCTCAGCATGTACGAAGCCTTGCCTGTACTGCTCAAGAAAAACTTGTTGGCCGGTGTCGGCCTTGGAAATTTTGGCACGCATGCCAATTCGATTACCGGGTCCTACGCTTATAGCCATTCGGACTATGTTGAGGTCCTGACCACGACAGGGCTTGTTGGCGCGCTGCTCTACTTTCCGATCTACATTGTTTGGTGGCGACGTCTGGTGCGCATCTCCCAAGCAACTGGCGATCCCGAGGTGCGGTATCATGCCCAAGTCTTCCAAGCTATTCTGCTGACAATGCTTTTCTTGGGCCTTGGAATCCCCCACTTCATGCAAACAGAACAATGGTATTGGATGGCCGCCCTGATCGGTTGCACCTATGCTTGGGAAACTGCGGTCATCAAGCCGGGGGGCCGTATCGCGCGCTTCCCGACATGGCGGAAAACAGGACCCAAGCTGGCCAGGCTATACCGGCCCCGGCGTTTCCCGCGGGTGCTTGGGCTCAGTCGGCAGAATAGCAGGAGTCATTAATGGGTGCCTTTCTACTGTATCGCGCTGAGGCTGCACTGGACATTGTTGCCGCCGAAGCAAGCTTGATCCGTCACGGATTTCCGCCCGCCAAGCGAATCGACCTAGGTAGGTGGCGGCTCCTGCTTTTCCGAAAGCAACTGGCTCCAGAGTCCAATGTCATCCGCACCAGCGATAATCGCTGCATTTTCTGTGTCGGCACGATGTGCTATCGCTCGCTGGGCTATCGGGGATCCTTGGAGCGCCTGCTTCAGGATCATGCCATCAGCGCGGTTGACCGGGACGAGTTGCGGGGTAGCTTTTGCGCCGGACTCTGGGACGGTTGTACGTTGGGGTTGCTCTCGGACAACCTCAACGCGCAACATATCTTCGTCAATGAGGCGGGCACCTGCCTTTCCTCGTCATTTCTGGCCGTCCTCGCCGCCAGTCCGGGCTCCCTGCGGCTCAATCACACGGCCGTGCTCGAGAAACTGGCCAGCGGATACGTGCTGGGCCCGGACACGTTGGTGGAGGGTATTCTTCAGTTGAACCCTGAGGTGGCACCCAAGGTGGAAGCGCAGACGGGCCTCCGCATCCTCACGGGGAAGCTTCCTGCGAGTGGTTCCGATAGGCATCACGCTGGTTTCGCCGACAGTGTCCGTGCCCAGACGGAAGTGTTACAGGACTATTTCCGCAGGATTGAAACCTTGGCGACGGAGTCACGGGTGGAATTGGGGCTCTCCAGTGGTTTTGACAGCCGGTTGCTGCTCGCCTTGTCCCAGTCGTTTCCTCAACCCATACCACTGCACAGCCACCATACGCTCAAGGTCCACGAATCTGAACTGGCCATCGCGCGCACGTTGGCCGCCATTGGAAACCATGCCCTCACCGTCGTCCCCACCGAGCGGTTCGAGGACCAGTCTGAAGAGCGTCGCAGGGAAGTGATTAGCGACAATCTGTATTTCTTCGATGGCCGCTGTATCCACGACATGGGCCATTGCAGCGAGACCTATACGGCGCAGTATCGGAAGCTGGTGCTGGGGGCTAATCGTCTGAGCCTCCATGGCTTGGGCGGAGAACTCTTCCGGAATGTGTACAGCACGCCGCCTGGCCGGTTTGACTGGGATGAGTGGGTGGACTACGCCATTTTCTTTCCTTTTGCCCGGGAGGCTTGTGGCTCTGCCGACGCCTTCGCGGCCATGCGGCGGCGTCGGAATGAGAAGATTGCCGGCCGGTTGGGCGCAGATCTTTCTGGGACCGTCGACGCGCACCTCACGCGATGCTACTATGGATTGGTTCGGATGCCGGATTGCGCCTCTAACGTGAGCAATGCCTACAATCAGGTTGCGCTCACGCTGACCCCGTTCATTGAGTCCACGACGGTGCGGGAGGCCCTGAAGGCCACGCCCTATATTGGCTGCGATGGCGAGTACGAGGCCGCAATGATCCGGGAACTCGCACCCCGGTTGGCGTCAGTCGGTTCGCAGTATGGGCATTCCTTCTCGAGGATACCTGCGCGCTACCTTTTGAAGGCGAGGCTGACTGCGTCCATCCCGCTGCAGTGGCGGGTGGCGCGGCGGCGGCGGCTGTGTGCCTCCGGCCGTCAACTCGACCGCCGCGAAGCTTCCGGCGTGCGTGGCGACATAGGGG
>CAIWHP010000223.1 GCA_903912445.1 uncultured Lentisphaerota bacterium | reverse complement strand
TTCGTCGCCCCGCCGGTCCAGCTCGTGAACAGCCAGCCGTTGCTCGCCGTCGCCGCTAGCTGGATGTTGGTGCCGACCAGGTAGTTCCCGCCCCCGCTCGCCGATCCGCCGAGCAGCGGACTGGCCGCCACGGCCACGGTCGAGGTCAGGTTCAGCACGCCGCCCGGTATGCCGAAGGCCTCGAACTCGCCCAGTTCCCAGTAGCTGCTGTTATAGCCGCTCTTGAGCACCAGCTTGAGCGTCCTGGCCACCACGCCGCCGAGGTTCAGCGTCAGGGCCCCTGTGCTCGCGCTGAGCGTCCCATTGGTCAACGGCAGGTAATCCGTGCCATTGGGCGAGGTCAACAGCTCGAAGTTCTTGCTGTAGTAAGTGCCCTCCCCATAGTTCCACAGCACCACCTGGTTCAAGGTCGCGTTGGACCCGCCGCTGAAGGCGTAGACGAACGTCTGCGTCCCCGGGCTGAGCGCGCTGCACCAGCTGCCGCCGGCTCCATTCTTGACACCATCGGTCAGCCGCGCCGCGCCCCATGTGGTGGAATTATTTTGCGAGGTGAAGCTCATCAGCTGCCCGCCGTTCGCGGGCAGCAGCAGGTTCGCGTTGAACAGCGCCGTCAGGTTGGTCCCCCCGAGGGGCACCACCACGGAACGTGGGTTATTTGTCAGCCCATCACTCCAACCGCTGAATACCCATCCACCCGACGCCACCGCCGACACTGGGTTCGTGCTCCCGACCGCATAGATGCCGCCGCCAGCCACGTTGCCACCCTGAACAACGTTGCCCGTGACGTTCACAAGGGCACATGGGGCGAGCGGACGACCTCCAAACGGCGCGATCCAGCCCGTGGTCCCCGGCAAGTAATAGACCGTCGCGTTCGTATCTCCGTCGAACACGTGCGAATCGAACAGCGGGGCGCCCCACAGGGTGGGAGCGTTACCAAGAAAATAAACGTTCGACAGGTTGGGACAGTTGGCGAATGCCGACAAATCGAGATTAGCGACACTAGCAGGAATCGTGATGCTGGTCAGGCTCGAACAGTAGTCAAACGCTGCGAAGCCGATGTTGGTGACGCTGTTGGGAATTGTCACGTTGGTCAGGCTGGTGCAGTCAAAAAATAGCTGGTCTCCGATTTCCGTGACGCTGTCGGGGATCGTAATACTGACCAGGCCAGAGCAGAAAGAAAACGCCCCAGCCCCAAGGTTGGTGACGCTGTTGGGGATCGTAATACTGACCAGATCAGAGCAGAAAGAAAACGCCCCATACCCAATGTTGATAACGCTGTTGGGGATCGTCACGCTGGTCAGGCTCCAGCAAGTAAAGAATGCATTGCTCCCAATGTTGATGACACTGTTGGGGATCGTGACGCTGGTCAGACTGAAGCAGCCAGAAAACGCAGTAACGCCGATGCTGACGACACCGGCGGGGATCCCGTAACCGCCCGCTTTGCCACCCGGACATTGGACGAGTGTGAGCGGGCTCTTGCTGAAGAGAACCCCTGCCACACTGCTATAGATCGGGTTGAGAGTATCCACCGTAATTGCCGTCAGGCTTGAGCAGCCAGCGAGAGCCCCGTCTCCGATGCTGGTGACACTGACGGGAATTATGACGCTAGTCAGGCTGCTGCAGTCGGCGAAGGCACTGATCCCGATATTGGTGACGCTGCTGGGGATCGTATAACTGCCGGTTTTGCCCCCCGGACATTGGATGAGCGTGGTCTGACTCTTGTTGAACAAAACCCCGCCCACACTACAATAGACGGAGTTGGACGCAGCCACCGTGATCGCGCTCAGGCTGGTACAGGAACGGAACGCCTCGACGCCGATGTTGGTGACGCTGCTGGGGATCGTTACGTCTACCAGGCTGTCGCACCATTGGAACGCCCTGTCCCCAATGCTGGTGACGCTGCTGGGGATCGTGACGCCAGTCATGGTGGAGCACCATTCGAACGTCCCGGCCCCGATGCTGGTGACCGGCAGGCCATTGATCGTATCAGGAATGGCCACCGTGCCGTTGGTCCCGGTATATTCTGTGATGGTGATCACGCCATCATTGGTCGTGTATGTGTAGGGTATGGATTCAAAGTTCGCCGTGTAGGCCGCCCCGCCGAATGGCACCGTCACCGTCCACGGGTTGTCCGTCGCCCCGCCGGTCCAACCCGTGAACAGCCAGCCGTTGCTCGCCGTCGCCGCTAGCTGGATGTTGGTGCCGACCAGGTAGTTCCCGCCCCCGCTCGCCGATCCGCCAAGCAGCGGGCTCGCGGCGACGGCCACGGTCGCCGTCAGGTTCAGCACGCCGCCCGGTATGCCAAAGGCCTCGAACTCGCCCAGTTCCCAATAGCTGGCGTTATGGCCGCTCTTGAGCACCAGCTTGAGCGTCTTGGCCACCACGCCGCCGAGGTTCAGCGACAGCGCCCCGGCACTCGCGCTCAGCGTCCCATTGGTCAACGGCAGGTAATCCGTGCCATTGGGCGAAGTCAACAGCTCGAAGTTCCTGCTGTAGTAGGTGCCGCCCGCCTCGCTGTAGTTCCACAGCACCGCTTGGTTCAGCGTTGCGTTGGAGCCGCCGCTGAACGCATAGACAAAGGTCTGTGTCCCCGGGCCGGCCGCGCTGCACCAGAAGCCGGCCGCGCCCTTGGTGCCGTCCGTCAGCTTCGCCGCACCCAGCGTCGCATTGTACTGCGAGGTGTAATTCGTCAGCTGTCCGCCGTTCGCCGGCAGCAGCAGGTTCGCGTTGAACAGCGCCGTCAGGTTGGTCCCCCCGGCCGGCACCACCACCGTCCGCGGGTTATTCGTCACGCCATCCAGCCACCCGATGAACCCCCAGCCGTTGCTCGCCACCGCCGTCAGGACGGCGTTGCTGCCGATGGCATACCATCCGCTGCCTGTCACACTGCCACCCGCTGTAGGCAGGGGTTGACCAGTGATCAAAGCGGCGGGCGCAAAGCTGGCGGTATAGCTCGCATCGCCGGCAACCACAATCTTGCGCGGATTATTGGTCAGGCCATCCTGCCAGCCAGTAAACAGCCACCCGTTGGACGCCGTCACCGTGATCCAATTTGTGCTGCCGATAGCGAAGGTTCCGCTGCCTGTCACCGAACCCCCGTCATGCATGTTCACACCCGCCGTGATCGTCGCCGCAGGCACGAAGGTCGCCGTATAAGTGACGTTCGACGCCGGCATCACGACCGTCCGCGGGTTGGCCACGCTGTTGTCGTTCCACTTGGTGAACAGCCAGTGATTGGAGGCCAGGGCCGTGATGGTGATGTTCGTGTTGGCAGGATAGAAACCGCCGCCCGCGGCGCTGCCCGCAGCCGCCGGATTGGCCAGCACCGTGAGTTGATATTGCGTCGGAATAACGGTGATCAAGATACGCTGCGCGTCAAATTCTTGAACATCGCCGGCCGCGCCGCTGATGTGATCGCCATTATGGTCGCTGCCATCCCAAACTCCGAGCAGCAGGTTTACCCGGCCGGTGAAATTGGAAACAGGCACCAAGGTCATCGTGCTGCTGTTCGTGAAGATATCAACATTGTTGACCGCACCACCGGTGTCAGCATCCCATACGTGGATTTGCGGCAAATCGTTGTCGGCATCCCACGCGCTGAACGGGAAGCTGACGGCCACGTTCTGGGTGGTCACCAGGGTGGCAGGCATCGGCGCGAAAAAGGGCGGATCATTGACGGCCTTGGCCGCGAGAGCCACCTGGAACGTCACCTGGGTGGAGCCGCTGCTGCTCTGGACCTGCACCGTGAGGGTCGCGGTGCCGGTGGCGTTGGTGGCGGCCTTGAGATAGAGCACGGCAGCCTGCCGGTTGGTGATGACGGTGGCCGAATTGATCAGGACAGGATCCAGCGGGCGGTCATTGGCACCTTTCGGCGTAGCCAGAAGCTGGCGCAGGAGATCAAAGCCGTGGGTCAATTGGCCGAAGATCGTATACCGATAATTCAAGGACTGGTACGGGGCGCCGCTGCCCATGACCAGATCTGGCGAGGTGATGAAGAACTGCGAATCGCTATTGTCGCGGCCCAAGATGCCCGCGGTATGGAAGCCGGAGTTCGCCAGGGCGAACTGGCCGAAGCCCGCGAACGTCAGGCCGGCCACGAACTCGTCGTCGATCGTCACGCCGGAGCCGCCGCTGCCATCGCCGCTCGGATCGCCGCCCTGCGCCATAAAGCTCTGGATGACGCGGTGGAAAGTCAGGCCGTCATAGAAGTGGCTGTTCGCCAGGCCGATGATGTGCGCGGTGGTCTTGGGCGTGAGGTGCTCGAACAATTCCAGCATCAGATCGCCTGTGACCGCCGTGGTGTTGGTGGTATAGGTTTCATCAAGGTTGGTCTGGATGGAGACCGAGGTGACGCTGACGTTGAGGTTCAGGGTGCGGTTGGTCGGCGCGAGCGCGGTTGTCAAGCCGGCCATGCTGTTGGACACAACGGAATAGGTCAGCGGCAGCCCGAACTGGTCGCTGCCGTCGAGCGGCAGGGCGAACGTGTGGCCAGCGATCATGCTGATATTGGATACCGTGAGGCTCGGGGCGAGCAGGGCTCCCTCCGGGATGAACTGCGCCGTGTAGGTCGCCCCGCCGGCGCCTACCACCACCGTACGCGGATTGTTCGTCGACCCATCGCTCCATTGGATGAACTGCCAACCGTTCGACGCCGTCGCCGTCAGCACATTGTTACTGCCCACGATGAAGACACCGCCGCCCGTGACGGAGCCGCCCACATTGGTGTTGACGTCCACATGGATGGCCGCCACCGCCGCGAAATTCGCGGTGTAGATCATGCTTGCAGAGACCACCATGAACCCCCACGGATTGTTCGTGATGCTGCCGTTCCAGTTAAGGAACTGCCAGTTGTTCGAGGCCGTTGCCGTGATCATGGCGTTGGAGCCCATGATGTACTGGCCGCCACCGATCGCGCTCCCCCCGTTGCCCGGATTCGCCAGCACCGTCACCGTGCCCAGCGGAATGAACTGCGCCGTGTACGTCGCCCCGCCGGAGGAAACGGTGACCGTGCGCGGGTTGTTGGTCACACTGTCATTCCAAGCGAAGAAGACCCAGGCGTTGGAGGCTGTGGCCGTCATCAGCACATTCGAACCGAGCGGGTAGAGGCCGCTGCCGTTGACCGTGCCGCCCATCGCTACATTGGCCTGAACGATCAGCAAGGCGCCACCCGTCAGGACGCCCTGACGGATGACATGATGACTGTTGTCGGCCATGAGCACATTGCCGGCCGTGTCCACGGCCACCGCCTGCCCAACCTGGTTGGTCGCGCCTGGAGGCGTCGTCACATCCGCCACCGGGCTGATCCGGCGGACGGCGCTGTTGCCGGTATCGGCCACATAGATATTTCCTGCGCCGTCCCGGGCGAGGCCATAGGGCTGTGAAAAACTCGCCGCGGCCCCGCGGCCATCGAGGCTGCCGGGCTCTGATGATCCCGCGAACGTGCCCACGTTGCCAGCGGGATCAATTGAGCGGATTAGGGAGTTGTCGGTATCCGATACAAGGAGGTTGCCGACGCGATCAGCGACGATGCCGGACGGGGCAGAAAACCGTGCGAGGTTTCCCAGCCCATCCGTGCGCCCGCTCACGCCAGGCTGACCGGCGATGGTGGTCACGTCACGTGCCGGCGTAATCTTCCGGATGGTATGGCTGCCGGTATCCGCCACAAAGACATTGCCGGCACCATCCACGGTCACGGCGCAGGGGTAAAAAAATTGCGCCGCCAAACCGTTGCCGTCATTCGTGCCCGTCGTGCCCGGAGTGCCCGCCAACGTGGTCACTTCGCCCGCCGGCGTGACCCTCCGGATGGTGCTGTTGCCGGTATCGGCCACCAACAGGTTGACATTGTTGTCCAGCGCCAAACCCTGAGGGAAACTGAAGCGCGCCGCCGCGCCGGTGCCGTCGTTGGTGCCGGGGGCACCGGCCATACCCGCCAACGTGGTCACCACGCCGTCTGGTGTGATCGCGCGGATCGTACCGTTCCCCGAATCGGCGACATAAACCGTGCCGCTGCCATCCACCGCCACGCCGCCCGGCTGCCTAAATTGCGCGGCCACGCCGGTGCCGTCGTTGGTGCCGGAGGTGCCGGCCATGCCCGCCAGGTTCGTGAAGGCGTAGTCAAGCGCAGCTTGGGCCGCGCCGGGCAGCAGCAGGCCACTCGCCAGCAACGCCGCAAAGCACGCCGCCCGCACACGGGGGTTCCAAGGCTTGGAACCCCGCCGGGTGGCTTTTTCCAAGGCTTGGAAAATCCTGACGGTGCCGGCACACACATCGCCGCGTGCGCGCTGCCACCACCAAGCTACAGGCTGGGAAAATCTCTTCATGTTCATGGATTCTATGGGTTACCAAGGTCGTCGGGGATGTCCAAGCTGGCGCGCTTAAGGGCTTTTTGCGCAGCGGCCAGCAGGCTGGCATCGGCTTCCTGCGTGATGATTTGATTCAGCGCCGCGCGCGCCTCGACGGTAGGATAATGTCCCAAGGCGTTCAAGGCGGCCAGGCGCACCTCCGGGCTGGCCGTACCATCGCCGCGCGCCGCCGCCGCGAGCAGCTCATAGGCAGCAGGATTGGCGGTTCGCGAGAGCGCATTTACCAAGGGCTGTACGTTGTGGCCTTGCGCCGTTCCGGTTTCGATGCGGCCCTCCAGATCGCGCACCGCCACCGGCGAACCGATGACGCCGAGCGTATCAATGGCCGCCAGCGCGAGCGGCTCGGCGTATTGGCCGGCAGCAGCATCAGCAAGGCCTGTCAGCATGGATACGGCCGAAGGCGTTTGTGCATGACGAATGACGCCCAGCAGCCGCTCACGCTCTTCCATGGTCGTTGCGTCGAGGTAGAGCAGGGCGGCCATGAACGGCACCGCGGTGTCCGGGGCCTGCCCCAGAACTTGCTGGACCGCCGTCACGATGTCGTGTTCCGGCGCCAATTTCAGCGTACTAAGCAGCACCTCCAGCGATATAGGGCTGTTGGCCATGAAACTGCCATTGCTGATGAAGGCGGTTACCGCACGCCGGCGCTCGGTTTCCGTTGTGGCCCGGCGGATGGCATTCATCGCGGCTCGCACGGAGTGCGGGCGCTCCTCATCCGCGGCATTGCTTATCGCCGCAACGGCAGGCGCCGCCGAGGGTTCTGCTTTCGCCGCAGGTCGGGTAGCACCGCTGGTCTTGGCCGAGGCTGGCTTCACGACCGAGGGACTCTTTGGCGCCTTGGAGGCAGTGCCAGACACATGCGACGGAGACACCCGGGGTGAACAGCCTGCCACGACCAACAGCAAGCTGAGGCCGATCAAAACTTCCGCTCTGGACATTACGATCCTCACGACTTGAACTTTCATCATACACTAAAATGACGAATGACGCTAACAGAAGCGTCATTCGTCACCACCGCTCAACACGCGGTCCGGATCAATAGAAGCCGTAGGTGCGGGTCTTCTGGTTGTTGCCTTCGCTCTGTTCGGCGACCGCACCCTGGCTGTCAATGAACGCACGGAAGGTGTGCGTGCCGCGGGCGGACGGCGCAGTCAGGCCGGTGAAGGTGATGATCTTCGTTTCGCCCGCCGCGAGCGCGCCCACCGTTTGGTTGGCATCGCCCACCGTACCAGCCGGGGCAACGGCGAGGCGGTCCAGATAAATATCCAGTGAACCTGCATTGCCGGCGACCGGTCCATTGTTGGCCACCGTCACATAGGCTGTGAAGGTGCCACCCGGTGTCAGCGTCCCTGGAGCAAAGCTGATGTCAGAGACAATGAAGTCCGGCTTCTCAACATAGACTGACCCGCCGCCATCGCTGCCACTTCCGCTACCGCTGCCACTTCCGCTGCCGCTGCTTGCCGCGGCAAGGGCATACGTCAATGTCTTCTGGTTGTTGCCCTCGCTCTGCTCAACCGAAGCATTGTCCGCGTCCGCAAAAGCACGCAGGTTATAGGTGCCAGCGGCGTTAGGTGCGACGAGCCCTGTGAAGGTCAGGGTGGCGCTCGCACCCACAGCCAGCGAGCCAGCCGCTTGGGCGCAATCACCGGCCTCGCCAGCGCTGGCCGCCGCGAAGTGATTCTTCCAGAGCCGCAGCACACCGGCATTGCCCGCCGCAAGCCCTTGGTTGAGCACCGTCACCGTCGCCGTGAAGGTGCACCCGTTGCTGAGGGTCGCCGGCGTTATCGAGAGCGCGCTGACGACGAAATCCGGTTTCTCGACATAACCTGAGCCACCACCACCCGGCGGAGCGGACAGCGTGTAGGTCAGCGTCTTCTGGTTGTTGCCTTCGCTCTGCTCCACCGTGTCATTGTCGGCGTCCACAAAGGCACGCACATTATACGTCCCGGCCACGGCAGCTGCCGTCAGTCCGCTGAACACTATATTGGTGCTCGCCCCGGCAGCCAGCGTACCCGCCGATTGCACGGCATCGCCCGCTTCGCCAACGGCGGCCGCTGTCAGGTGGTTCAGCCAGAAGCGCAGCGCGCCGGCGTTGCCGGCCGCGGGGCCTTGGTTCAGGACCGTCACCGTCGCCGTGAACGCGCAACCGTTGCTGAGAACCGCCGGCGTTGTCGTGAGCGCGCTGATGACGAAGTCCGGCTTCTCAACAGGGTCCGAGCCGCTGCCCCCTCCCGAAGAGGACAGGGTGTAGGTACTGGTCCTCTGGTTGTTGCCTTCGCTCTGCTCCACCGTGCCATTGTCGGCGTCCACAAAAGCACGCACATTATACGTCCCATCCACGATAGCGGCCGTCAAGCCGCTGAAGACTATATTGACACTAGCCCCGGCAGCCAGCGTACCCAACGCCTGCTGCGCATCGCCCGTCTCGCTGTTTGTCGCGGCGGCCAAATGATTCCTCCAGAGCCGCAGCACTCCGGCATTGCCGGCGGCGAGGCCTTGATTGACCACGGTCACCGTCGCCGAGAAGACGCAGCCGCTGGTCAACGTCGCGGGCGTGAGCGTGATGGCCGTGACGGCAAAATCTGGTCGCTCGAGGATGACGGGAGGAGGCGTAACCCCGTTGCTGGACACGCTAGCCCACGCTGAGGCCTGCAGATTATAGCCAGCGTAATGGATGCCGTCCTGATCCAAGGAATTGCAGGAGGCCACCGTGACCGTGTTGGTCAAGGGGCCGCTGCCGTTGATCAGATCGACCGCGAGCTGCAACGTGGCTGATCCGCCAGCCAGCAGGTCACCGACCTGCCAGAGGCCGGTGGGGGCGGTGTAGACGCCTTGCGACGCTTCAGCCTGAACCAGGGAGAAATTCGGGGCCAGCTGATCAAGGAGGGAGAGATTCACGGCCGTATCGGGGCCGGCATTGGCGATGGTCACTTCAAACAGCGCGTCCGCATTGACGGACTTGCGGCAGAACCAGCTCTCCACGGTAAAGTCGGTGGTGTTGAGTTGCACGCTGGGACTGTTGGGGACCTCGATGTATTGATTGACGCCATTGAATTCATAGGCGCCGTCGGCTGAACCATAGACGGACTGGTGCGCGCCGTGCACGGTACCCACATTGGAGTTGCTCGTGGAATCCAAAACCACGTTGGAACTCACCGCCAGATGCTGCACCATCCCGAAACCGGCATCCCACACCGTCGTGGCAGGATAGGGCGGCGCGGCCGGGGCCGGATTGCCGTAGTTGATATAGAACTGGGTGGAGACACCCGCGGCCAGACTGGGCAGGCTGACCCAGGCGACCAGACGGCCCGCCTGTTGGCGGAACAACTCAACCTCGTGCGCCAGCAACTCGCCACCGGCGCCGGAGAAAACGATGTCCGCACCGGTGCCGGAAAGCACACCCGTCCGCAACGAATCCTGAATCGTGCTCACAAGCACGGGGAAGTTGGTCAGCGCTCCTGCCACCATGGCCCCATTGATTGTCAGCGCGCGACGATGGGCATACCCCGGCACCGCGCTGGCTTCCTCAGGACCGAAGGCCAGGAACGTACCGGCCTGTTGCTGCTGCGCATAGGTGGTGCGCAGCCAGGCATCGCTCCGCGCCACATGGGAGAGCCGGACCTCATCCATCAAGCCGGCATAGAAATAACTGGTGCCGAGATAGGCCCCCAGCATTAAAGAGGCCGTTGACGGTTGCGGTATGCCCGTAGCCGAGCGCGTGGCCACCACCACGCCGTCCACCAAAATCTCCGAGGTGTGCGGCCCCCAAGGGTTAGGGCCGCGTGTAAAGCGCCCGACCACATGATGCCATTTCCCGTCCAAGGTCACATCGGACTTGAGATTGCCGGGCCCCCAGACGTCAAAGCTGGGCAGGCCGTATTCCAAGCGCAACCAATAATCGCCGCTGACAAACTGCTCGCCCTTGGAGATAGGGATGGTCCAAGAACTCGGATAAGTTGTGACCGGCAAGGCACGCTTGGTCAGAGTCAGTGTCGAGTGTTTGGGAGGAGTCTGCGCGTAGTTATAGATGACCAGCACGCGCGCGCTGGCGTGGGTGGTTTGTCCGGCCGTCGCATTGCCGCCGTTCCATGTCCCTAACGTCCCGGTCAGGGTGTGGCCGCTAAGGTCCAGCATCCCGAAGCCGCTGAATTCTGCGAGCACGGGCGAACCGGTCTCATAGGTTTGGCTGTAATCCTTAGATGCGGTAAATAACTCCGAGTTTGTGAACGTGTTCGGAGCCAGGCGGAATTTGAAGCCACCGGCCGGATAAGAGCCCGGAAAATTTACATTGATCTGTGGTGCAGTCAGCAGGCCCGCCGGGTCGTCGATGTATAACTTAAACGTGGTCCACACCGTACCCGTGTTGCCCGCGTTATTCGTTGAGCCCGCGATGATGGTTGTGTCCATGTCCGAATGGACCATGAAGACAACCTGGGTCAGTGTCCCCAGCGTGGGGTTGAACTTGGGCAGCGACCGCACGCTTGACCAGTCGGTCGAGTTGGTGCCCCACGATGCTGTATTCGTTATCGAATCCGCGCGGGCTCCGCAAGCCCCGCCGAGCGCCAACACCAGCCACGACATCATCAACCTCTTCATGCTCGTCCTCCGTTTTACCGCACACTTCCTCTAGCAACAGGCTAACGACAGCCCCGCCGGTGAGTCAAGGGAAATACTCAAAATGGGGTATTTTTTCCGCTTGACTCCAACGGCGTCCCGTGAGACTTTTCGCCCGCGGTGGTGTAGAGCGCGGAATGGAGGCGTAACATGAGGAACTATACGAAGGCATGGGCAGCAGTTGTGATCGCCGGTACGTTGGGGGCTCAGGCCGCTTCGATCACGAACCTTGCGACTTGGGTAAGCCAGCCGACCGACTGGGGTCCGACCACGGAAACGGTCACCAAGTTCGACACCAACTTAGGGGTGCTGACGCAGGTTGTTTTCCAGTTCCACTCGGACATGAACACCGAGTTCTTCGCGAGAGAAACGGAGAATGTGGGCGCGACCGGCACGATATGGACGACGTTTAGTTTGTCGATTGCCGATCCGCTGGACCTGCTCACGACGCCCCAGATGAACGTCACCTTCCCGGGTGCTTATCCAGTCGGAGGCTTTCATTTCCGACTGGCTCCCCTCGCCTTAACAAACTCGCAGGTTTACACCTCGTTTTCGGATTACTCCGAAACCTTTGAGACTGGTTCGCCATTGTTGGCGGAATTCAGCAGCAACGGGGCCGGAAGCTTGGACCTTAGTGGCGGCACCCTAACGTCGACGTTGGTGGACTGGGTCGGTGGCAATGCGAATGTCGGTCAAATTACGGATGCCAGCGCGGACGTCTTGGTCATTTATAATTACACCGCTATTCCTGAACCGGCGGCTATCGTGCTTTCCGGACTAGGCTGCCTGGCTTTCTATGTGCGCCGGCGCTACCGGCAGCTACACGCTAAGAAGATGTAAGCGAGTCCTTCCGCGATCAGCCAGGCGCACCCTTCGGGGTGCGCCTGTTGTTTTTCGAGGCGCCAACAGCGAACCGCCTGCCGATTTCTGCGGTCTGGGCCGACGAGGCCACCGGCGGACAAGCGGTGGGCGCTGGTCCATCACACGGCAAAGCGCTGGCGTAGCGGTCAGCAGCGTGCCGTTTACTGAATCACCTGGACACATCAGCAAGCAATAAACAGCCGTGCCGGATCGACCGCAAGGGCTCGTTGCTCCGGCCCTTCGGCAGACACCACTTGATGGTCAGCCTGCTGTATTGAACCCGGCCACAACACCGAGCCCCCGATCCGCCGCCGCTCCCCAAAACCTGCAGGCCACTGCCGGCAGTTGAAATTTCCAGCGCGCTACGGCCAGAAATGCCGGCAGCGCGCTGGGATCAATGGCCGCTCCTGCCGGCGGTCGCAATCAATAGAACCCGTACGTGCGGGTCTTCTGGTTGTTGCCTTCGCTCTGCTCCACGGTTGTGCCGCGGCTGTCGATGAAGGCGCGGAAGGTGTGCGTGCCCATGGTATTCGGCACGGCCAAACCCGTGAAGGTCAGGATGCGGGTCTCGCCCGCCGCCACCGCTCCAACGTTCTGGTTGGCATCGCCTACAACGCCGGACGGGGCCAAGGCGATGCGGTCGATGTAAACGTCCAGATAACCCGCGTCGCCGGCGACCGGCCCGTTGTTCACCACGGTAACATAGGCCGTGAAGATTCCACCGCGGACCAGGTTCATCGGGCTGAAGCTGATATCGCTGATGGTGAGGTCCGGCTTCTCCACATAGGGAGAGCCGCTGCCGCCACTCCCGCCACCACTGCCGCTCCCGCTGCCTCCGCCGCTGCCACCTGCCGCGGCCACGGCATAGGTCAACGTCTTCTGGTTGTTGCCCTCGCTCTGTTCCACCGTGACATTGTCGGCATCCACAAACGCGCGCAGGTTACAGGTTCCCGCGGCCAGCGGAGCCGCCAAGCCGGGGAACGTCAACGTGGCACTGGCGCCCACGGCCAGCGAACCGGCGGACTGGGCACTATCGCCGGCTTCGCCCAAGGCAGCTGCCGCGAAATGATTCACCCAGAGCCGCACTACACCGGCATTGCCCGCCGCCAGGCCCTGGTTGCGTACCGTCACCGTCGCCGTGAAACTGCTGCCGTTCGTCAGTCCGGTAGCCGGCGTCATCGCGATCGATGTCACCACGAAATCCGGCTTCTCCGCGGCACCTGAGCCGGAGGCCGAGAGCGTGTAGGTCAACGTCTTCTGGTTGTTGCCTTCGCTCTGCTCCACCGTGACACCGTCCGCATCCACGAACGCGCGCAGGTTGTAGGTTCCGGCCACGGCGGCGGCCGTCAAGCCCGTGAGCGTCACGGTGGTGGTGCCCCCGGCGGCCAAGGTGCCCAGCGGCAGCGTGGCATCGCCCGCCGCGCCCACCGCGGCGGCCGCCAGCTTGTTCAGCCAGAGGCGCAGCTTGCCGGGATTGCCGGCCACAGGTCCTTGATTGACCACGGTCACGCTCGCCGTGAACGCACCGCCCGGGGTCAGCGTGGCGGGCAGGGTCGTGATGGTCGTGATGACGAAGTCCGGGTTCTCGTGGCCGACCGGGGGTGCCGGCACGCCGCCGCTGGCTGCACCCGCCACCGCGGAGGCTTGCAGGCCAGCGCCAGCGGCATGAACGCCATGCGACAGGTCAGGAGCGATGGAATCGCAGGCAGCCACCGTGACCGTGTTGGCCAAGGGACCCGGCCCATTGAGCTTCACCGCGAGGAGAAGCGTGGCCGCATCGCCCACGGGCAGATCGCCGATCTGCCAGACGCCGTTGGAGACCGTGTAGATGCCACGTGAAGCTTCCGGCTGGACCAAGGAGAAGTTCGGGGCCAGCACATCGCTCAGGGAGAGGTTCAGCGCCGTGTCGGGACCGGCGTTGGTGACGGCCACTTCAAACAGAGCGTCGGCGTCAACCGATTTGCGGCAGAACCAACCTTCCACCGTGAAGTCCGTGGTGTTGAGCTGTACGCTGGGGCTGTTCGGCACCTCGATGTATTGGTTCACACCGTTGAACTCAAAGGCGCCATCGGCCGAGCCATAGACGGACGCGCTGGCGCCATGCACCAGGCCTGTGTTGGCATGGTCCGTGGAATCCAGCACCACACCGGAACTGGCCGCCAGATGCTGGACCATCGCGAAGCCGGCATCCCATACCGTCGCGGGAGCATACGGCGGCGCACCTGCGGCCGGGTTGCCGTAATTGATATAGAACTGGGTAGAGACGCCTGCAGCCAGGCTAGGCACCTTGACCCAGGAGACCAAGCGGCCGGCCGGCTGGCGGAATAATTCGATCTCATGCGCCAGCAACTGACCGCCGCTGCTGGAGAAGACAATGTCCGCCCCGCTCGCGGAGGTCACACCCGTACGCAAGAAATCTTGGATGGTGTTCACGAGAACAGGGAAACCGGTCAGCGCTCCGGCCACCATGGCCCCGTTGATCGTCACCGGCCGGCGATGGGCATACCCGGGCACGATGCTGGCTTCCTCGGCTCCAAAGGAAAGGAAGGCGGCAGGGTTTTGCTGTTGAGCAAAGGTGGTGCGCAGCCAGGCATCATTGCGCGCCACGCGGGAGAGCCGGACCTCATCCATCAAGCCGGCATAGTAATAACTGTTGCCGAGATAGGCCCCCAGCATCAGTGAAGCGGACGACGGTTGCGGTATGCCCGTCGCGGAGCGTGTGGCCACCACCACCCCATCGACCAGGATCTCAGAGGTGTGCGGCCCCCACGCGTTCGCTCCACGCGTAAACCGGCCTACCACGTGATGCCATTTCGTGTCCAAGGCCGCACTGGCCTTAAGGTTGCCCGGGCCCCAGACATCGAAACTGGGCTGCCCGTACTCAAGGCGCAGCCAATAATCGCCGCTGACAAACTGCTCACCCTTCGAGACGGGAATGGTCCACGTGCTTGGGTAGGTGGTCACCGGCAAGGCCCGCTTGCTGAGCGTCAACCCTGAGCGATAACGGACCAAGCCCAAGTCCCACGAAAGATCGTGCTCGCCCGCGCTGAGGTTGATGTCTTCCGTGGTGCCGGTGGTCACATCCGCATCGCTGTCCTCAATATCCTTGACGCCCAGCGGACCACGTACCGTCGGCTTATACCCGGAGGGGATGGTGCCCAGGTCAAACGTGACCGAATAGACGCCCGGTTGCTGATTCACGAACAAATAATTGCCGGCGGCATCGGTCACATTCGTCGCCACACGTACGCCGTTCTTGTTCAGGTAGACGGTGATGGCGGGCACGCCGGCCTCGCCCGCGTCTTGGAGCCCGTTGCAATTCACATCGAACCAAACGCGGTCGCCAAGCTGTCCGTCGGTCCAGATGCCAAAGTCTACCTGTCGGTCATGTGTGCCGGGCAGCAACACCACCGGCGCCGTCATGCCGTTGGTGGGATTGCCGTCGCTGTTGTTCGGGTCCAGCACCATCCCCGACGAGACCGTGGCGACAAAACCTGTGGGCAGCGAAGTCAGGTCGAACTGGACCACATAGGTGCCCGGCTTGAGATTGTCGAACAGATAGTACCCGGAAACATCGGTGACGTTCGTGGCTATGATCTGACCGGAACCATTCAACAGGAAGACGCGGATGCTTCCTTCGCCATAATTCGCGGCCTCATCCTCCAGACCGTCGTGATCGATGTCAAACCACACATAATCGCCCAAGGAGGAAGGCGCCCAGACACCCATATCCCACGTCAGATCCGACTGACCCGAGCCGACCGTGATCAGGCCTGTGCGCCCCGAGAGGGCATCCGCATTGCTGTCCAAAGCCGCATTCACGCCGGATGCCGTGTGCGGGCTGACCACATAGTTGGTACTGAGCGTGCTGAGGTCGAATTGCACCTCATAGGTGCCCGGCTGCACCGTGAAGAGATAGCGTCCGGCAGCGTCCGTAAGATTGGTCGCCACGGGCACTCCACCGGCATTCAACAGGATGACGCGCACGTTGGGAAGGCCGACTGTCTCGCCGACATCCTGTTTGCCGTCGCCGTTGTAATCGAACCAGACCCGGTCGCCAATCTGCGCCCACAGCCTCACGACGGCGTCATCAGAACTGACCGCAGGCGGCAGGCCCGGCAGTTCGGGGCCGCCACCCGGGACCGCCGGATGCCCAACCACCGTGCCCAGGTTGATCGTGTCCACATGGAGCACAGCGGGGGCGCTCGTCAAGGTGGCGCTGGCGCCTGCGGCCAGACGCGCGATCGTGCCGATGTAGCCCAGTTTGTCATCCGTGACCTTGAGCGTAACCAGGTCCAGCGCGCCCGTGTTGGTCACCTTATATGAATAAACGACGGGCTGGCCGTACAAGGACCAGAGCACCGTGCCGTTGGCAGCGCTGCCCGCGGTCTTGACAAGTGTTACCCCATAGGCCTCGGTCCACAGACCCATGTCCCAGGAAAGATCGTGCTCGGCCTGGTCGAGGTGCGTGATGGGCGTCGCCCACAGATTCGTACCGCCCACATTGACGGCGGACACATCGGAATCCAGTTGTCCGTCCCCACCCGCATTGTTGGTCGAAACGACGAAGCCGGGCGGGACTTGGAACACCGCATAATAATCGCCACGATCCAGATTCGGGAACAGGTAATACCCCGGTTTTCCGTTGTAGTCGTCACCTGTGATGGTGAACCCCATGAACCAATCCGTCGCGGGATCACGCACCCCATCCGGCAGCAGGCCGGGGCCGCTATCTTGATAGAGCAATACCTTAACGCCATTGATACCGGACTCGTTGGTCGCTTGCAGGCCATTGCGGTCAGCATCGAACCAGACATAGTCGCCATAGACGGCGTTCGTATCGGGCAGGATCTTGACCCCGACCTTGATCGGTTCCGAGGCCAGCAGCGCCGTATTGGCGTCAGTCCGGATGCCATAATAACCAAACGAGTTCCAGCAGATTTCGCCGGCCTCAGGTGCACCGACCGGCGCACGCATCGGCCAGATCATTTCCAGCTCTTGATTGGGTTGCAGGATCAGGCTGCCAAAATCAAGCTTGAGCGAGCGCACTTCGGTGATGTTCGCCGGCGGCGTGATGGACCAAGCTGCGTTGGTCGAACCCGGAGGGCCGTTAGGCACGTAATCGGTCCGCGTGGGGTTGCCTTCGGTGCTGTAATAGACCGTGACACCGGCGGGCACGGCCACCGGGCCGGCCAGATTCGGCCGCCAGATGGAATCGCGACCGGACAGATCGATCACGCCGGTATCGCCAACGAACGGCAGGATGTCCACAAACTGCACGTGTGACATCGGCACGTTGCCGGTATTCTTCACAACGAGCTTATAATCAGCCAAGCCGCCCGGCACCGTATTGCCGCTGGCGGGGTATTTGCTCCAATCGGCATCCAACTGGCCTTTAACCCATTTAACGGAGTCCATGGCCGCCACACCGTTGATCGAATAATTGTACGTCCGGCTGAACACGTTGGTGGTGCCGGTGCCGCTGAGATTGTTCGTGTCGACAGTCGTCGAGGTCCCGGTGTAATTATCGATGTTCGTATTGCCCCAGCCCACCAGGCTGGCCTGATTGCCATGCGCGCCATACAGTGTGCCCGGCGTCAAGGTGGCCTGGAAGCGCACCTCGATGCTGGCGCCGATCGCCAGCGAGTAGCCCGGCCACGACCAACGCAGCAGGGTTTTGCCTGTGCCGTTGTAGTTCGTCACCATGTCCAGCGCGGGCGCCGGCGCGTCGGCTGGCGCCGCCTGCACAAAGGCGCTGCCCGCCACATAGGTCAGGAACGGGTCCAGCAGGTCGGCCACCACCGGACTGTCCAGCGCCTGCGCGGCCACTGCTTGGTTGTTCAAAACCACCTTGAACGTCAGCGTGGCGCCATCGTTCACCGGGCTGGCATTGACCATGCCCTTGGTGAGGTTCACCACGGGGCGATCGCTCTTGACCGTCAGGCTCGCCTTGCTGCTGTTTGTCTTGGGGCCGACGAAATCCGTGTAGGTCAACGTCGCCGTATTACTGACCACATGCCCCGCCAGCACCGGGGCCCCGGCGCGATCCACGGTGAGCACATCGGCTTGGAACGACAGGCTGCCGATCTGATAATTGACCGGCAAGGTGCCGTAGTCCCATTTCAGGGCCGTGATGTAGTCGCCTGCCGCCAAACCCAAGGCGCTCACCTGGATGGCCGTATTGGCACCGTTGGTGTAGGCGTTCCCCGGCGCGGCCACCCAGCCGGAGGAGGTCGTGGTCTGATAGTACACGTTGACAGCGCCGCCCATGTCGGCGGGCGTTCCGCTGAAAGCGCCGGTGTTGATCCGGGTGACGTTCAGATCCTGCGGGATTTGATCCTCCACCGTCACGTTATTAAGCGGGGTGTTGCCCGTGTTCCGCAGCGTGAAGTTGTAGGCCTTGTTGATCGCCTTGCCTTCATAGACAAAATTGCCGTCGACGGCCTTGGAAAAACTCGCCGTGGCCGTGGGGGGCGCCACCACGTTGGTGACGCCATCGTAATAATTGGTCGGAGAGTGTCCGAGGGCCGTGCCGGAGATCAAGACAGTGTTGGCGACGTGGTTGCCCAGTTGGAACTGCGGAGCGGGAAACCGCAAGGTTACGAACCGGCTGGCCGAACTGCCTGCGGCGACATTCGGCATCGCCCAAGTCACCAGCCCGTTGAGGGCATCGTACACGCCCCCACCTGAGGCCGCCACAAACACCGCGCCCGCGGGCAGCACATCAGTCATGGTCACGTTGGCGATGTTCAGCGCGCCCTGCCCCGTCGGATTCTTCAGGGCCACGGCGAAGGTGACATCCTGATCGAGCGGCACGCTGCCACCGACCAGCGTCTTGTCAGCATAGGCCTTGTCGGTCGCAACGGCCGTGATCGAAACCGGCGGCGAAGTCACCGGTGCGGAGTTGTTCGCGGCCGCGATGGCGGAGTTGACCGCGACGGTTCCGTTGGTGGTGATGCCGGGCGGGAAACGCACATTGACCGCGATTTCGCCCGTGGCGCCGGCCGGCAGCGGGTCGATGAACTGGATGCGCAATTCACGGGTGCCGGCGGTGTAGACGATGCCGGCGGTATGCGGCGTGCCCACGGTGGAGATATACTCCAACTCCGGCGGCATCGTGTCGGAAAGATAGGCCCCGATAAAATCAGTCGTCGTGCTCGCGGCCCGATATTTCAACACATAGGAGAATTGTTGACCGGATTCGACCTGAGTCAGGTCACCATTGATCGCCTTCTGGACTTCCAGCCCGGCCTGGGCCTGGAGCGCCAGCCCCAGCCCCGCGACCAGCGCCACAACCAGCGGCTTGACCCCGGCGAAACTCCAACCGGTTGCCCCCATCCATGACCCCATTTTCATGCGCCCAATCCTTTCCGCTAAGCTTCGCCCCCCGGCGAGCGCCTTACGTACGCCACATCCACAAAAAAGCAAACACAACGAAACCCTCCAAGCTGGCAGGGCGGCAAACAAACAATGAAAATTTAAATGTCCGCGCAATATAAGCAATAAATGTGCCACAAACCACGGCCCAGCATCAGATACAAGGAAAGCCTATAACTGGTGCCCCTCAAGGGTGAGCATACTCTATTTAGCGCATGTAAAATTTACAGGAGACCCCTGCTTGATAAGTTCTAAAAATTGACACGAAATTCGTAAAAATGATTTGAGAACGTCAGGGTGTTCTGTAAACGGCCATGGCTTGCCGTTCGCCAGGTCCATGCCTCATCGGGGACAGAGACCGGATCGATCTCCCAGCCGCGCTGGATCAGTTCCCGCCACATGGCCGGCGCAAATAACAGCATGCTGCCGACCAAGGGGTAACACCGACGAGTCCGTCGCCGGTGTTATTAGCAGACCGGACCTCAACTTTCGCAAGCGGTTGAAGGGCCTCTGCTCCTTTTCTTGGCCTGGGGTGTTCGGACACCTTTTTCGAACGCTGAACCACACCCGCTGCTATGCTCAAACACCCAGTGCTGGGCCGCAGCCTGAAAGGCGGGGGATCAACATCGACGAAGATAACAACGACTTCACACGGGCAAGTTGTGGGGCCAGAGTTCGGCCCGCATCCGCGCCTGCGCCAGCACACGCTGTCCAGACCGCTCCGATAAGGAGGCCTGCCGAGCCCGCGCAGGGCGGGGCGAGGCATTGCTCAGAATCTATATTTCACGCCCGCGGTAACCGTCAGCTCGTTGTAATCAGGCACCTTGCTATAGGATATCTCGCCATTGGCCTCCCAGTGTCCGCCCAGTTTGATGGTGCTGGAGGCACTGAGGCCCACGACCGGCTGCCAACTCTCCTGCGGCTTGGTGGCGATCAGCTGATCGATCGCACTCTGGGGCCATTGCTGGGTGCGCGCCTGCACCAACAAGTCTTGATAGCGCTGTTCCGCCTCGGGTCGCACGCTCTGCTTGCCGAAACCATAACGCAGACGCAGATTGTAGAAGGTGCGCAGATAATTGCCGCGCAACCCCAGTTCACCGAAGTACCGGTTCAGCCGGTAGGGCGTCCAGTAATCGGAGTTGGGGTCGGAGGCGTTGGCATAGGCATAGCCCAAGCCGGCGTGCAACCCGGGTGCTTCCCAGACGAGCCAATCGGAACTTAGCGATAGATGATCTCGCGCATTGCCGTCCGAGATCCCATAATGCTGGCCCGCGCCCCACAGATACCACCAGTCCGTCAGGCTATAGACCGCGTTCGCCGAGGCCATGTTATAGGTGTTATTCCTGACGACTTCACGGGCGGTCGACATCACATCGTGTTCCCAGCGTACCGCCACATCCAAGGGCAGCAACGGCTTGGCCTGGCCCTCTACCGCATACTGGATGAACGTCTTGTCGAAGGCCACGGACCTGCCGGTCAGGCTGGGAGACACATCGCCGGAAAAATTACGCCCCGACAACTCACCCATCACGACCCAGCCGTTGGGGAAGGTGATGGTGGGCACCACGCCAGCCATCTTTTCGTTCAGCTTGATATCCGGGATGGGCGGCGGGGTGGGAAACGGCGGCAGGCCGTTCGTCATCGGTTGTTTCATCTGGCCAAAGCCGGCACGCGCTTCCACGGCCAGATTGGGCGTCAGGTTGGCGCCACCCAGCCCATAGACCCGCCAATTACGGGAATCCAGATTGTCCCGGAAAAACTCGGCACGCGCGCCCACATAGGGGCGCGACAGATCCAGGTGGAAGGGGCCTTTACGGACCGAGTCGGCTTTGGTCTCGGCGGCATATTGACCGGCGAGATTCGCATGGACCCTCTGGCTGACTTTCGTCAAGAGGTCTTCAGGGTAGCCGCTCTGCCGGAGCGCATCCAGCAGTTCCTTTGCCCGATACACTTTGCCCTCCAAAGCTGCCATCTGGACGCGCATGATCAAGGCCAGGTAATACGGATGATTTTCAAGGAGGTGCGTCACCAGTTCCTCGCTGGTGACCGCCCGATCAACCTCGTAGCGTTGGTACAGCAGCGGATTGTCGCCATTCACCGCGTGGCCATGCACATTCTGAATAAAGCCCACGGAGTAGATGCCGCTGGCGATGCGCAGGTTTTCCGCAAAAGCATCCTCTACGTTGGCAAACGTTTCCTGCCCGAGATCCCCGAAGGGGTAGGCGATAAAGGGCACCGGACAGCCCAGTTTCTCCTCCATGATTTTGCGGCTGTCGGCATATTCCCGCTGCAGACGGGCTTGGAATTCCTCCCGCGTCTCCAGCCGGTTCTGGTCGGTCAACCAGATGCGGCTGGTGGCAGGGTAGACCTTGTCTTCCTTCTGGGCGTCGATGGGCGCCGGGTCGTGCGCATCCAACAGGTGGCTGCCCAACACCCAGCAGCCTGTCTTGACATAATCGCGCAACATATCCCACGTGCACATGAACGGTGCGTTCTCTTCCACCGCGGCCACGGGCACATGCATGGCCAACCGCACGCCCAGCTCTTTGGCGATGGGCGTGGCCAGCGCCATGGCGTCACGACGCGCATCGTCAAACGTCACACAGACCACCCGGTCCGGCTTCGCGCTGCGCGCTTCCGGGCTGATCGCCTGCCGTTTGGCAAAGTACGCAGGGAACTCGTCGGGCGTGATGAAGCGGAAGCCCGCTTTTTTCAGCGCCGTCAAGTGCTCCCGGAACTGCTGCACCGAGGTGATATCCAGCCATTCGCTGGTCGTCAACCCGTGATAGATCAGCACCGCAATGGCGCCGGCATCGGCGGCGGACTCCAGCTTGCGCAGCGCCAGGTCCTCCCGGCGAAAGTCGCCCCGGCTTTCTTCCAGCCGCGCCAGCCGGACGGCCAGGTAGGGGTCGCGGGGGTTGAAGGCTTCGATGATCTTATATTGCTTCTGGGCATCAGCATAGCGGCGCATGGCCACATAGGTTTCAAACAGGCCGCGGCGCGCCCGCTGATTGCCGACGTTGTACGTCTTCAGCACATGCAGGAACAGGCGTTCGGCGTCCTCCAACTTCGACTCCAACAACCGCAATTCGCCCAGCATCAGGTTGGCGTCCACGTTGTTGGGCGTTTCATGCATGATGTCGCGCACCAGCCGGACGGGTTCGTCGAGTGCATACTTCAACGGCGCCTTCCGGTTGAGTTGCACCAGCAAGCGGATCAGGCGGATGCGGGCTTGCCGCCGCTGTTGGTCGTCCTTTGCCACCTGCACGATTTTCCGCAAGGGCACCGCCGCGTCCTCGGGGTACTCGCTGTGCTCCGCCAGGTCGGCCTGGACCAGATAAATCTGCACATTGGAGGGATTCAGCTCCAACACCTTGGCGGCCAGTTCCTGACTTTCTTTGATTTGCCCGGTATGCAGCAGCACGATGGCATTCCGCATCATGTATTCCTGATTCGTGGGATTCGACTGCACCGCTGCAGACCACAAGGGGGCCGCTTCTGCGTAATTCCGGTTGTCCATCAAGGCGCGCGCCAGCTCCATCTTGACATCCGTCCGCTGCGGGTCTTTGACCAACAGCGCCCGAAACAGCTCGATGGCCCGGTCCATGTCGCCCGTCCACCGATAGATGCGCGCCAAGCCGAACGACACCTCGTACTGATCGGGCTTAAGGCTCAGGCTTTTCTGGTACATGGCTGCCGCTTTGTTCAAGTCGTTGCGCGCGGTATAGGCCTGCCCCAGCGTATTGAGGGGCGAGGTCAAGGAAGGATCCAACGCCTGTAGTTTTTCCCACAACTTGATCGCGTCATCCTGCCGTCCGGCTTGCCAATAGGTCCAGCCCAGCGTTTCCCAGGCGCGGTACTGGCCGGGGTTTTTGGCGATCACCGCCTGCAGCTTAGCGATGGCCTGCTCCCGTCGTCCGGCTTGCAAATCATCTTGAATATCCGCCATATCCGAACGCCCTGCGACCGGCGCGGAGAAATTAGCCACCGCATCCGGCGCCGGGACGTTGGTCGCGGCATCCGGCGCGGGGGCGTTGGGCACGGCAGCTGGCGCAGGGATGTTGGGTACGGCAACTGGTACAGGGCCGTTAGTCACGGCAACTGGTGCGGCGCGCGGGGTGGCCTTGATAATGAACGGCGCGGAAGGAACCGCGCGCTGGTCCGGCGACCCTCGGCCAACCGCTAGAGGTTGTGCCTGCGCGCCCAGCAACAGCACCAATCCCACACCACCGCTTGTCAGGTTGGATATAAATCGCATATATGTCACACGTACCTCATAATTTTTTCGGGACCATCGTCCAAATCCCGATATTTCTCAAGATTAAAATGTATTGCGTGGGCGGCGGACCATCCTCCCAACGCGCCATGCCGCCGTTCTCCTTGCTGCCAGACAGGAACAGGACAGGCGCGCGCCCAACGGCAGCCTGGCCATCGCGGCGGTCTCATTTCAGTGGATTGCGTAAATCGCGCAAACCGGGGCGCCCGGAGTCAAAAAAATCCCCCGCAGGACGCTGGACGGGTTTGCGGGGCGCTTCCGGCGGCGCGTCCGGGGTCGGCGGCACGACTGCGTCCGGCTTGCCTGGCGAGGGCACGTCCGCTGGCGCCAGGTCCTTTAGGGGCGGTACCGGGGCCGCAGGCTGGGCCTGTTCAATCTCAGCCAGCGGGATATGGCGGCCCAGTTTTCTTTCCAAGTCGCCGACCAGCTTCTGGAAGGCGTCCGCCGGGTAGCCATCCAGCTGCATGGCGCGCAGGGTGCCCAAGAGCAGCTGCCGCTTGTCTTCATACGCGGCCAAATCCGCACGCACCCGGCGGGCCAACTGGAGCGGATGATTGATCAGCACATGGTTGAGCACGTCCTGGGCCGAGTCGCCGCGGTCGGGTTCATGGCGTTGATAGAGCAGCGGATTATCGCCGGCCACCGCATAGCCATAGCTCGTCTGGATAAAACCCAGCGCGTAAGAACGGGCCGCATAGGCAAGGTTTTTCCGGGGCGCCTCAGGATCATTGCAGCGCGTGATCTGGCCGATGTCCCCAAAAGGATAGGCAAAGAAATTACACTCGTTGGCGTGGCCCAGCTCGCGTGTGATCAAGGCCTGGCACTCGGCATATTCACGCGACAGCCGGGCGGCATATTCGGAGTCGGTCTCCAGCCGCTGGGCGGACGCGAGCCAGAGATGGTTGGGCAACGCAAAGCCCAACCGCTGCGCGGCGTCGATGGGCGCCCGCTTGTGCGCATAGAGGGTGTGACCCCCGTAGTGCCAGCAGCCCGCCGCTTGATAGGTGCGCAGCATGTCCCAGGTGCAGATGAACGCATGCTGTTGCAACACGAAGCCGACGGGGATGTGCATGGAAAAGGGGATTTTCAAATCCTGGCCGACGGGCGTGCCGTAGCGCATCGTATCGCGTCGCGCATCGTCAAAGGTGACGCAGGCCACCCGCTCCATGCTGGATGCGCCCAGCGCCCCGGACAGCCGGGCACGTTTGGCGAAATACTCCGGCAGCTCGTGCGCCGAGAGAAACCGGAACCCCGCCCGCTGGAGCGCGGTCAGCTGCTCACGCAGCCGCAGCGCGGGCAACACCTCGCCGGTCTCGCTCGCAGACAGGCCATGGTAGAGCAGCACCGCAACCCCTCCGCGCCGGCCCGCGAGCTCCAGCTGATCCACCTCCCGGTGGGCGGCGCGGTACCGCTCCTGCGCGATATACAGCCGGGCCAGCAGGTAGTGCAGGTAGGGATCCTGCGGATTGAAGGCCGCGCGCAGCTGGTAGTGTTTCCACGCCTCGGCATAGTTCTTTTCTTCCACGGAAATATCAAACAGATTGTTCTGGGCGCGGATGCTGTTGGGGTTCAGCTCCCGGAGCACCCGTTCCAGCTGCTGCCGCGCCTTGGCATACTGCTGATCGCCGATCAGCACCTCTGCATAGGCCATGGCCAAGTCGACATCGTAGGGGTCGGCCGCCAGGAGTTGCCCCAGGATGGCGGCCGGCCGGTCGGACGGGTAGCGCTCCGGATGACTCCCCTTCAGCCGCATGTACAGAAAAACATACCGCAGCGATAACTGCCGCTTGAGCTTGAACTCCGTGGCTTGATCGATCATCCGGCGCAACCAGGCCAGCGCCTCCTCCGGTGCGTCGCTGTGAAACTGCGCCTCGTCCGCCATGAGGCGCAGCGCATCCATGTTATTGGGCTCTTCCGCCAACACACGGCGCGCCCGCTCCAGCGCTGCGCCGACCTGCCCGTTATGGAACAAGGCCACGGACAGCTTGGCCAGAAAGAGCAGGTTTGTCGGGGCGGACGCTTGCAAGTCGGCCCATAGCGGCAGCGCCTCCTCATATTCGCGATTCGACAGCAGGGCGCTGGCCAGTTCCCGCTTGACAGCCAGATTCTGTGGCGCGGCCTGCTGCAACGGCCGCAGCAGCGCGGAGGCCTCCTCCAGGCAACCGCTCCAGCGCAGCAGCCGCGCCAGGTTCAGCTTGGTATCTTCCCGTTCCTGCGCCGGCTGCAGCCGCAGGCTGGTGCGGAAGGCATCGATGGCGGAGGCGTACTCGCCGCGCAGCATGTGGACGCGGCCCATCCAGTTGTAGAGCGGGAAATAATCTGACCGGATGGCCTTCAGGCGCGCCCACAGCTTGAGCGTGTCGTCTTGGCGGCCCGCCTTCAAATAGGCCTGGCCCAGAAAGTCCCAGGCCGTCATCACGGTCGGATCGCGTTCGATCAGGCTCTCCAGCGCCGCTATCGCTTCGGCCAGTTTATCGGCTTTATAGAGTTGCAGGGCCTCCCGGAGTTCCAGGCGGCTGCCGGCTTGCACCTCTTTCTCCAGCTGCAGCAGGAGGGCCTGCGTGTCGATGACGCCCTCGGGCCGCTGTTCCATCGGCGCCGCTTCGGCGTGGCCGTATTCGGGCTGTTCATCCGCGGCCCAGGCCCGGCTGCCCGTCGCGACCGGCAGCAACAGCAGCAGCAGACAGCCTGTTTTCCAAACCTTGGAAAAGAGCATCTTTCTGGTTTCCAAGCCTTGGAAACGGCCAGCCCCACGCGCGGCGCGCGGGAGGGCCCACCATCGCCCGCTGTAGTTGGGAGCATTCATTGCGTCTATAGTGGGCTGGCTGGACGCCCGCAATCAATCCAAAAATATGCGGCCATGCCACGCTCAGCCAGCGAAGGTGGCAAGGATCATTTCGGCCTTCGCCCAGCCCTGCCGCAGATTCTTGAGGTCAAGCGTCAACTGTGAAATCTCCTGGGTCAGCTGGTCGGAGGCGGCGCCGGTCGCGGTCGCGCGCTGCTGTTGCTTCGCGGCGCGCTGCCGCTCGAGGGCCGCGCGGGCGATGGCCAGGACGAGGTCGCGTGCGGCCTGCTGCGGCGTGAATTCCCCGCCCATGACCCGCGTCGGCGTCATCTGGATCTGCGCGGCCAGCCGCTGGCCTTCCGCGCCCATCGCCGTCACGGCGGCGCTGAACGCCTCCGGCGCGGCGCGCAACTGCTGGTAGAGCGCGCGGCAGTCGGCGTCGGTCAGCAGCTCCGGCGGCAGATATTTCACGATCTCCGCCGCGACGTCCGGGTGCTGCACCAGCAGCTCCAGCAGGGTGACCTCGTCCGGCGGGTGCGCCACGGGCTTCGCCGGCGGCGGCGCCTCGGTGACGCGCACCGGCGCGCGCACCTGCCGGCGCGCATCCTGCCGCAGCGCCTCCTCGGAAACTTGCAGCAGCTCCGCGGCCTGGTGCAGCAACAGGTCGCGCTGCACCGCGGTCGGCGCGCGCGCGATCAACTCCAGCATCGCGCGGGCGCTGCGGTTCTTGCCGGCCTCGCTGGCGAGCTCGCCGCGGGCGCGCATCAGCCCGGCCTGGAAGTCCAGCGCCCCCACCGCGCCGGCCAGCACGCGCTCGAACGCCGCGCGGCCCTGCTTGCGGATCAGCGAGTCGGGGTCGTCGCCGGGCGGCAGCGCGGCGATGCGGATGCTCAGGCCCGCGGCCAGCAGCACCTCGGCGGCGCGCAGCGCGGCGTTCTGCCCGGCGTTGTCGGCGTCGAGCACGATCAGGACCTCGTCGGCATAGCGCTTGAGCAGCCGGGCGTGGTCCTCCGTCAGCGCCGTGCCCTGCGAGGCGACGACGTTGGTGAAGCCCGCCAGGTGGCAGCGGATGCAGTCGATCTGGCCCTCGCACAGGATCGCGCGGCGCTCGTCGGCGATCGCGCGGCGCGCGCGGTCGAGGGCGAAGAGGAGGCGGCCCTTCTTGAACAGCATCGTCTCCGGGCTGTTGACGTACTTCGCCGTCTTCTCCTCGGGGTTCATCACGCGGCCGCTGAAGGCGACGACGCGCCCGAGCTCGTCGCGGATCGAGAACATCAGCCGGTTGCGGAAGCGGTCGTAGTAGCCGCCCCCGTCCTTCGCCACGACCAGCCCGGCGGCCTCGAGCAGCTTGACGGACACTTTTTTCTTCTCGGCCCAGAGCAGCAGCGAGTCCCAGCGGTCCGGCGCGTAGCCGATGAGAAAGTCCTGCGCGTTCTCCAGCGACAGCTCGCGGCCGGCCAGATATTTGCGCGCGGCCGCGCCATGGGTTTCATCGAGCAGGCAGCGGTGGTAGAACTGCGCCACGTCCTCGTGGATGCGGAGGAGCGCGTCCTTCTCGATGCCGCCCGGCTGGCGTTCGCGGCCGGACTCCTCGAACTCGAGCCGCACGCCGGCGCGCTGCGCCAGGATGCGCGCCGCCGCGCCAAAGTCCACGTTCTCGTACTTCATCACGAACTGGAATACGTCGCCGCCCTCGCCGCAGCCGAAGCAGTGGAAGATCTGGCGCTGCGGGTTGACGTGGAACGAGGGCGTCTTCTCCTTGTGGAACGGGCAGAGCGCGCGGAACGTATTGCCCGCGCGCTTGAGCTGGAGATAGGCCCCGATGACCTCGACCACGTCGCACCGGGCCCGGATGTCCTCCACCAAAGTTTTTGGAATGATGCCGCCCATGGGGAACAATTCGGAACTTAAGACCTGAACTTCATTTTTTGACGCCCGCCAGCCGAAGCTTCAGGTTTCCGGTCTCACGTTTCAGGTTTTACTTCTTGGTGCCTTCCACCACGGCGTCGTTCACGCGTTGCTTCGCACGCTTCACTTGCTTATCGACGGCCTTCCCCGTCTTCGTGACCGCCTGCGCCGCGTCAGCTTGCACGTCCTGCACGGTGGTGTCGAGCGGTTCCAGCGCGGCGCCTTCCGGCAGCCGGAGGGCCGGGTAGCGCTGCGCCAGCTGCTGCCAGCCCGGGCCGAGCTGCTCCGCCACCAGCCGCCCGCACCACGCTTCCTCGGCGAACCACCGCTGCATCTGCGGCTGCGGCCATTGTCCCGCCAGCAACAGCAGCAGGATGACGACACACGCCGAAACCAGCAGCCCGACAAGGCCGCCGCCGACCGGCTCCAAGCGCCCTTTGAACGCGAAGGTCAGCGTGTTCTTGAGCAGCATCCCGAGCAGGCGGAGCACGGCATAGACCGCAACCGTGATGAGAAAAAATGCGAGCAGGTCGCCCGCCGCCCCCTCCATCCGACCGGAGCCCGACATCTTTGCGCCAAGCCACGCGTAGCCCAGCAGGCCGACCCCCACCGCCGCGGCGACCGCGAGCAGCCGCAGCAGCGCGCCGGCAAACCCCTGCCGCACGCCGCGCCACAGGCCGACCAGCAGCCACACCGCCGCCACGATGTCCACCGCATTAAACCCGTTCACGCTTGCCTCCGCCCGCTTATTTTCACCTGCGTGAGCCTACTCCCGCGCCGTGTGCCCGGCAAGCCGAAGAAACGCATGCGCCGCGTCCGCGCCAGCGCCAACGGCTGGTCCGTCCGCCCACCCTCACTTTTCCACACCGCAAGTTTGCCCGCGAGCCTCCGCCCTCGTGCTCTCCCCCCACCCCTCAACAGCTCTGTCGCCTTCCTCACAACCGTGAAACCCCCGCTACCTAGCCACGCTAGGTAGCGGGGGTCAACCGGCTGTCGTCATTGCCATGCCGGGTAGATGGCCTGGCACCCTTGCCGTGCCGCCCGGCAACTTGTATCCATTTCCAAAACATTGGAAAACCCGGCAGCCTGCGGCATAGTGAACGCATGGCGGAAGGCCCCGACAAGCTGGCGGCGGGTGGGCGGAGGATGGCCGCGCGCCTCGGGCTGAACGCGAGCATGGGCGCCATGCTCGCGATGGTGATTTGCGTCGGCATGGGCGAGCGCATCGGCGAGCGGTTCCTGCCGATCTACCTGCTCGCGCTCGGCGGCTCGAACTTCGTCATCGGCGCGCTCAGCGGCCTGCAGAACCTGCTCGGCGCGCTGTACTCGCTGCCCGGCGGCTGGGCCAGCGACCGCTGGGGCCACCGCCGCGCGCTGGTCGCGTTCAACCTGCTCGCGCTGCTCGGCTTTGTCATCGTGCTCGCCGTGCCGCGCTGGTGGGCGGTGCTGCTGGGCGCGGTGTTCTTCATCGCGTGGTCGGCGGTGACGCTGCCGGCGATCATGAGCCTCGTCAGCCGCGTCCTGCCGCCGCACCAGCACGTGCTGGGCGTCAGCCTGCACTCGCTCGTGCGGCGCCTCCCGATGGCGCTCGGCCCGCTCGCCGGCGGCGCGCTGCTCGCGGGCTTCGGCACCGTGACGGGCCTGCGCATCGCATTCGGCGCGGCGGCGCTGCTGTGCCTCGCCGGCATCGCCCTCGTGCTCGCGTTCATCCCGGAGGATCCGCCGGGGGCAGCCAAGGAAACCTTGCCGCCGCTGCGCCTGTTCAAGCGCTTTGATCCCGCGCTGCGCAGCCTGCTGCTCTCCGACATCCTCATCCGCTTCTGCGAACAGATCCCCTACGCCTTCGTCGTCGTATGGGCCATGCAGTTACACGGCCTTACGGCGGTACAGTTCGGCGTGCTGGCGGCGATCGAGATGACGACCGCGGCGCTGATTTACCTGCCAGTGGCGCGCTTTGCCGACCGCGGCGCGAAAAAGCCGTTCGTGGTCATCACGTTCATCTTCTTCACGGCGTTCCCGCTGGTGCTGCTGTTCGCGCGCAGCTTTCCGATGCTGGTGGTGGCGTTCGTGTTGCGCGGCCTGAAGGAATTCGGCGAGCCGACGCGCAAGTCCATGATCCTCGACCTCGCGCCGGCGGACGCGCGCGCCGCGACGTTCGGGCTGTATTACCTGATCCGCGATGTGATCGTCGCGCTCGCCGCGTTCGGCGGCGCGTGGCTGTGGAGCATGGCGCCGATCATCAACCTGCTGGCCGCGACGGCGTGCGGCGCAATCGGCACCCTCTGGTTTGCGGTGTACGGGAAAGACGTGAGTCCAAAAGCCGTCCGTTGAGGGCAGCCCTGCACCGCAAAGACCTGCGCGCCTTCCGCGTTACCGTCGCGTCTTGGCGTTACGCTGCGCTGTTCGGCGTGCGCGCGGGGCGCGCTTCTGCTTTTTTTCCTCGCGCTTGATCTGTTCCCAGATCGCGTCGAGTTCGGCGAGCGAGCACTTGGTCATCTCGCGCTGCTGCGCGTGCAGACGACGCTCGATCTCCTGGAAGCGGCGGATGAACTTGTTGATGGTGCCATCGAGCGCTTCCTCGGCGCTGTGGCCCAGAAACCGGCCGAGGTTGACGACGGCGAAGAGGAGGTCGCCGATCTCCTCGCGCACTTCCGCGGGCTTGCGGCGCGCGACGGCGTGGCGGACCTCGGCGAGTTCCTCCTCCACTTTCGCGGCGACGGGCGCGACGGTTTTCCAGTCGAAGCCGACGCGCGAAACCTTGCGCTGGACCTGCTCGGCCTTGAGCAGCGCGGGCAGATGGCGCGGGATACCGGCGACGACGGAGGGAAATTCCTTGGCGGCTTTCTTCTCGCCGCGCTTGATCTGCTCCCAGTTTTTCAGGACCTCGCCGGAGCCGGAGACCTTGACCGCGCCGAAGACGTGCGGGTGGCGGCGGACGAGTTTGGCGGAGAGAATGTTGGCGACGTCGCCGAAGTTGAACGCCTTGCGCTCGGCGGCCATCTGCGCGTGGAAGACCACCTGGAGCAAGACATCGCCCAGCTCTTCCTTGAGCTTCTGCGGGTCGCCGGAATCGATCGCGTCGAGCGTTTCGTAGCTCTCCTCGATGAGGTTCGGCTTGATGCTGGCGTGCGTCTGCTCGCGGTCCCACGGGCACCCGCCGGGCGCGCGCAGGCGCGCCATGATGGCGAGCAGTCGGGTGAGGGCTTCCGCGCTGGCGCGCTGGGCGCGCGTCGGTTGCGGCTGGGGGCGCGCGGTCATGTGGCGCGCGGCCTCAAGCCGCCGGCATGCGGGCGAACAGGTCGTCGAGGTCGAAGTCGGCGGCCGTGTCATAGACCGCTTCCGCGCCGCCGAAATCCTGCGCGACCGTGAATTCGTCGGCGACGGCGATCACGCGCAGGTCCACGCTCAGGGCGGTGTGGCACGCGGTGCCGGTGCTGACGAGCGCAAAGCAGTGGCGCGGGATGCGGGTCAAGATGCGGCAGACTTCCTGCCAGTCCTTCTTGCCCGGGCAGCACGCAGCCGCGCTCTTGACGACGTGCAGCTTGACGCCGAGCTCTTCCAGCCCGGACTTCTGCAGCAGGGCCTCGGCGACCTCGGCGGGCAGGCACGAGACGGCGACGACCGGGATATTCTGCTTCCGGGCGGCTTCGATCAGCTTGCGCAGGACCGGGGCGAGCGCCAAGGCGGCTTCGCCGGACTTCAGCGCTTCGAGCAACGCGGCCTGCATCTTGTCGGTGGAGACGCCGTCGCCCTCGAGGGCCTCGATCAGCTCCGGGATCGCGTCCAGCGGCGCCAGGCCGATGCCGCGGCGGATGAAGGTCACCTCGTCGAGGTTGAGTTTTTCCTTCTTGAGCAGCTTCTTGAGAGTGTCAAACAGAGTGCGCCGGCCGCCCGTGAGCGCGCCTTCGAGCTCCACGATCAAGGCATTGGGCGAAACCGTCGGGTTCACGGCATCTGTTTTCTTTTCGTCTTTCGTAGGCATCTGGATCTCCTGTCAGTAGGTCGAACAGCCGGCGGAGTATAAGGCCAACCCGCCCGAGGTCAAGCTCCCAGAAAAGCCGGGTTCCCGGCGCCGGGGCTCACACGTCGCAGAGTTTCACGGCCTGCGCGAGCGACGTGAGCGCGTCGCGCTTGGGGATGAACTCCTGGCCGACGAAGCCCTCGAACTTCAGGTCGGCGATCGCCCGCATGATCGGCGGATAATCCAGCTCCTGCGTCTCGTCGAGCTCGTTGCGGCCCGGCACGCCGGCGGTATGGAAGTGGCCGATGTACTGGATGCTTTCCTTGATCGTGGCGATGACATCGCCCTCCTGGACCTGCATGTGGTAGATGTCGTAGAGCAGCTTCATGCGCGGGCTGCCGACGCCCTTGCAGACCGCCACGCCCCACGCGGTGTGGTCGCACTGGTAGTCCTTGTGGTTGCGCTTGGAGTTCAGCAGTTCCATGCAGAGCGTGACCTGCTTCTCCTCCGCGTACCCGATCACCTGCTTGAGCCCCTCGATGCAATTCTTGGCGCCTTCCTCGTCGCCAAGGCCCGCACGGTTGCCGGAGAAACAGATCACATTCTTCCAGCCGTGCTCGGCGGCCTGGTCGATGCCCTTCTTCACGGCCGCCATGCACTCGGCATGGTTTTCCTTCCGGTTGAAACCCTTGCCGATGCCGTGGGAGCCGACCATCGAGCACACCAGCCCGTGCTTCTTCATCGCCGGCCAGTCGCCCGGCCCCGTCAGGTCCACGCCCTTGATGCCCAGCGCGGCGACGGCTTCGTAAAACTTTTCCTTCGCCTCCGCCGTCTTCGTCAGCCCGCCGAAGCACCACTGGCAGACCGTCTGCCTGATGCGGCCCTTGCCCTGCGCCGGCCCGTCCGCGGCGACGGCGCGCAGCGCGGCCAGCGTGGCGGCGCCGCCGAGTGCGTGCTTGAGGAGCTTCCGACGGTCCGGGTTCCGAACGGCGTGTGCTGACTTTTGCATAAGGTCCCTTCGTTGTTCCGCCCACCGGCGGCCGCGCCAACGTGCCGCAATTCGCGGCCCGCCGCAAGCCCGAACTCCGCGCGCCCCGGGCTCACTGCGGCCGCAGCGCGGCGATGCGGGCCATGACGAGCCGGGCGATCTGGGCATAGCCCTCGTCCTGCTCCGCGAGCGCGGCGACTTCGGCGGGCGAGATCGGCGGGCCGTAGGTGATGGACACCTTGCTGGGCCGGATGAAGCGCGCGCCTTTCGGATAGGCGCGGAAAGTGCCGTTGATGTAGGCGGGCACCACCGGCACGCCGGCCTTGGCGATCAGAAACCCGACGCCGCCCTTCGGCTCCTGCAGCTGGCCATCGGGCGAGCGGGTGCCCTCGGGGAACAGGCCGATGACCGCGCCGCTCTTCAGGCTCTGGATCGCGTTGCGCAACGCGCTGATGTCGCCGCGCGTGCGGTCGAGCGCGATGACGCCGATGGCCGGCAGCAGCCAGCTCATGAAGCGGCCCTTGAACAGCGTGTCGCGCGCCATGAACCGGACCTGGCGGTGGCCGACGCCGACGCCGACGACGGGCGGATCGAGGAAGCTGGCATGGTTCGCACAGATGACGCAGCCGCCGGCGGCGGGGACGTGCTCCGCGCCGCGCGAGCTGAACCGGTTCCAGAGGACCAGCACAAACTTACACAAGCGCCGGAAGCGGTTGTAGGAACGCTGGCTGGGGTGATCGCTGAGCATCATGGCGCGACCCCCGCCCGGCGCAGCTCGCCGAGGATCAGCGCGACGACGTCGGCAACCTGCAGCTGCGTCGAGTCGATCACCCGCGCGCCGAGCGGGATCTGCAGCGGCGCGGTCTTGCGGCCGCTGTCCTTCTGGTCGCGCCGCGTCAGCGAGGAGAGCACCTGGTCGAGGTCGCCGCGGCCCTCGGCCTGCGCGAGCTCGGCGGCGCGCCGGCGCGCGCGCTCCACCGGGTTGGCGTCGAGATAGAACTTGAACGGTGTGTCCGGGAACACCACCGAGCCGATGTCGCGGCCCTCCATGACGAGCGGGCCGAACTCCGTCATCTTGCGCAGCTCGCCGACGATGAAGGCGCGCACTTCCGGCACGGTGGCGATGTCGCTGACGGCCTCGCGCACGAGCTCGGAGCGGAGCTGCTGGCCGGGGTCCTCGCCGGCGATGGTGAAGCGGATCGCGCGGTGGTCGTCGAAAAACTCCCACGCGAACTGCGGGAGGAGCGCGGCGACGTCCGCGGGCTTGCGCGTGTCCACGTTCTCGCGCAGCGCCTTCCACGTCACGCCGCGGTAGAGCGCGCCGGAGTCCACGTAGACCCAGCCGAGCGCCTGCGCCGTCGCGCGGGCGACGGTGGATTTGCCCGACGCGGCCGGGCCGTCAATCGCGACCACGGTGACCGGTTTATTCGACATGGCCGCCGAGCGCCTTGAGGTCCACCCAGAAGTTGGGATAGGAGGTTTGCACGCAGCTGACGTTGTTGATGCAGACCGGCTCCGGCGCGGAGAGCGCCAGCACGGCCATCGCCATCGCGATGCGGTGGTCGCCGTAGCTGCGGACGCCGCCGCCGACCTGCAGCTTGGCCGGGCCGCGGATGCACATCCCGTCCGGGCGCTCCTCGACATCGACGCCGAGCAGCCGCAGGTTGAGGGCCATCGCGGCGATGCGGTCCGATTCCTTGACGCGCAGCTCGGCGGCGTCGCGGATCACGGTCTCGCCCTCGGCCAGCGCGCCGGCCGCGGCGATGACCGGCAGCTCGTCGATCAGGTTCGGGATCTCGTCGCCGCCGACCTCGGTCGCGCGCAGGCCGACGCCCTCGATGACGATCGTGCCGACCGGCTCGGCATCGAGGCGCTGTTCGGGCGTGAGCGTGACGCGCGCGCCCATGCGCCGGAGCACGTCGAGCAGCGCCGTGCGGCGCGGGTTGAGGCCCACGTGGTCGAGCGTCAGCCGCGCCCCGGGGCGCGCGGCGGCGGCGACCATCCAGAAGGCGACCGAGGAGAAATCGCCCGGCACGGTCCACTCGCGCGCCAGCAGCGCCGGGCCTTTCGCGCCGAAGCCGTGGAGCGTGATGCGCAGGCCGTCCACCGTCATCGGCACGCCCAGCGACTGCAGCAGACGCTCGGTGTGGTCGCGCGTCGGGCGCGGCTCGATGATGACCGTGGTGCCCTCGGCGTAGAGCGTGGCGAGCAGGACGCAGCTCTTGACCTGCGCCGACGCCATCGGCAGCGCGTAGGTGATGCCCTTGAGGCCGCCGCCGGTGATGCGCAGCGGCGCGCAGTTGTTGGCTCCGAGCAGTTCGATCTGCGCGCCCATCTCCTCGAGCGGGGCCTTGATCCGGCTCATCGGCCGCGAGCGCAGCGACTCGTCGCCGGTCATCTCGACCTTGATCGGGAAGCCCGCCATCAAGCCGGCGAGCAGGCGCATGCTGGTGCCGGAGTTGCCCAGGTCGAGCGGGTTGGCCGGCTCCAGGGCCTTGCCGGCGGTGCCGTTGATGACCAGGTCGCCGGCGTCGTTGGAGTGGATGCGCGCGCCGAGCGCCTCCATCGCGCGCAGCGTGTTCACGCAATCCTCGCTGGGCAGGAAGTTCTTCACCACGGTCTCGCCATCGGCCAGCGCGGACAGCATGGCGATGCGGTGCGAGATGCTCTTGTCGCCCGGCGGCTGCCGCAGGTGCCCCCCGAACGACTTGGCCGGGTGGACGATCACCGATTGGGTCACTTGGCTCATGCTTCACCTCTTACATGGTTCGTGTTGCGCAGCGCGCGGCGAGCCGCGCGGCTTTCCTCAAGAAACCGGCGCAGCGCCGCGGCGTCGTTGCCCTCCAGCGCGGCCAGCGTGGCGCCCAGCCGGGCCTGCAGCGCCTTCAATTCCTCCACCACCGCCGGCCGGTTGCTCTGCAAGATATCCAGCCACACGTCCGGCGAACCTTCCGCCACGCGCGTCACATCGCGGAAGCCCGGCCCGCAGAACGCCCCGAGTTGCTCGGCGCCGTTCGCGCGCCCGACCGTCGCCGCGACCAGCGCCGCCGCCACGTGCGGCAGGTGGCTGGTCCGCGCCATGATCCGGTCGTGCTCCGCCGGATCCATCACGCGCACCACCGAGCCGACGCCGCGCCAGAAGGCCCGGACGGCCTCGACGGCGGCGGCCGGCTCACCGCCGGCGCACGTCACAATCGTCACCGCACCCTCATAAAGATCGGCCCGCGCCGCCTCCAGCCCCTGCTGTTCGGACCCGGCGATCGGGTGGCTCCCGATGAACACCGCCTGCGAGCCGCGCAACGATAGCTGGATTTGCTCCGTCAGCAAGGCCTTTGTGCTGCCCACGTCCGTGACGAGGCAGCCGGGCTTGAGGCCGCCGCACGCCGCCGCCGCCAGCGCCTGCATCGAAAAAACCGGCACGCACAGCACCGCCAGGTCGGCGCCGCGCACGGCCTCGGCCGGGTCGGCATAGACCGCATCCACGGCCTGGAGCCGCAGCGCTTCCGTGCGCGTCGCCTCGCGCCGCGCATAGCCCGTCACGGTCACGCCGCCGCGCGCCTTCAGCGCCAGCCCCAGCGCCCCGCCCATCAGGCCCAGTCCCAGTATGGCAACCTTGTCCATCACACCTTCCGCCCGAGCACCCGCGCGACGCGGCCGATTTCTTTCATCATCCGCACATAGGTCTTCGGCAGCAGCGCCTGCGAGCCGTCGGACATGGCCTCCTCCGGCCGCGGGTGGATCTCCACCATGATGCCGTCGGCCCCGGCGGCGACCGCCGCGCGCGCCATCGGCGCGACGAGGTCCCAGTGGCCCGTGCCGTGGCTCGGGTCCACGATCACCGGCAGGTGGGTCTCGCGCTGCAGCACCGGCACGGCGGCGAGGTCGAGCGTGTTGCGCGTCATCGGCTCGAACGTGCGGATGCCGCGCTCGCAGAGCAGCACCTCGTGATTGCCCCCGCTCATCACATACTCGGCGCTCATCAGCAACTCCTCGATCGTGCTGGCCAGCCCGCGCTTGATCATCACCGGCTTGCGCAGCTTGCCGATCTCCTTGAGCAGCGTGAAATTCTGCACGTTGCGCGCGCCGACCTGCAGCACGTCGGCGACCGCGGCGACGGCGTCGAGGTCGCGCACGTCCATGACCTCGGTGATCACGTGGATGCCGACGGTGGCGCGCGCCTCGGCCAGCAGGCGCAGGCCCTCGTTGCCCAGGCCCTGGAACGCATAGGGCGAGGTCCGCGGCTTGAAGGCGCCGGCACGCAGCAGGTGCGCCCCGCTCTGCTTCACCAGGCGCGCCAGGTCGAGCAGCATCTCGCGGCCCTCGATCGAGCACGGCCCGGCCATGATGCACAGTTCCGGCCCGCCGATGACGACGGTCCGGCCGCCCTTCTTGACCGGCGGGAGGACGATGCGCGTGCCCTCGGGACAGCCCTCGCTGGCCGCCAGCTTGTAGGGCTTGAGCACCGCGAGCACGGTCTCGACGCCCGGCAGCACGTCGAGCGGCTTGTCGCGCAGCTCGCGCTCGTCGCCGATCAGCCCGATGACGGTGCGTTCCACGCCGCGGCTGAGGTTGACCTTGAAGCCCCACTCCCGGGCGAGCTGCACGATGTGCTGGGCCTCTTTATCGGTCGCCGATTTTTTCAGGACAAGAATCATAAAAACCCATGGTTAATGGTGCATGGTGGATGGAGCATGGAGGATGCTGGATGGTTCACGGTTTTTGAGACAGCTGCGCTTTTCATTCGCCATCCACCATGAACCATCAACCCTTCACCCTTTCCTCTCAACCTTTTCCCTTCATCACTTTCCCCAACGCCTTCAAAAAGTGCGCGTTCTCCGCGCGCGTGCCGACCGTGACGCGGATGTAGTCCGGCAGCCCGTAGCCATCCACCGGCCGCACGATCACCTTCTCGCGCTCCAGCGCCTTGCAGACCTCGCGGCCGCGCCCGACGTTGACGAGCATGAAGTTCACGACCGACGGCACGAAAGCAAGGCCAAGCTGGGCGCAGCCGCGCTCGATCTGCCGCAGGCCGGCGGCCACCATCCGCCGCGTGCGCGCGACGTGCGCGTCGTCGGCCAGCGCGGCCTCGGCCGCGGCCAGCGCCATCGCGTTCACGTTGAACGGCTGGCGGACCTTGTTGAGCAGCTCGCAGCCCTCGCGCGGCCCGACGGCATAGCCAACGCGCAGCCCGGCGAGGCCGTAGGTCTTGGAAAACGTGCGCAGCACAAAGACGTGCCGGCCCTCGCGGACGTAGCGCAAGGTGTCCGGCTGGCGTTCCGGCGGCAGCAGCTCGATGTAGGCCTCGTCGAGCACCACCGCGACGTGCGGCGGCACGCGCGCCATAAAGCGCTCCAGCGCTGCACCATCCACCATCGTGCCGGTCGGGTTGTTCGGGTTGGCGATGAACACCAGCTTGGTCCGCGAGGTGATCGCCGCCAGCATCGCGTCGAGGTCGTGCGTGAAATGTTGCATCGGCACCGCCAGCGTCCGCGCGCGGAAGGCGTCGGCGACGAGGCGGTAGACGATGAACGCGCCCTGCGCCATGACGATCTCGGTGTCCGGCCCGAGGAACGCCTGCCCGAGCAGGGCGATGATCTCGTTGCTGCCGTGGCCCACCATGATCTGGTCCATCGCGACGCCGAGCTTCTGGGCCAGCGCGCGGCGCAGGTAGAACGCGCCGCCATCGGGATAGAGGTGCATCTGCCCGACCGCGCGGCGCATCGCCGCGACGGCCTTGGGCGCGGGGCCGATCGCATTCTCGTTGGAGGCGAGCTTGATAATCTCCTCCGCGTCCGCGAAGCCCAGCTCGCGCGCGACCTCCTCGATGGGCCGGCCCGGCTCATAGACGGTCAACGAGCGCACCCACGGGTGCGCCAACTCATGGATAGTCTTGCTCATGGCTTGTTGTCAAAGGTCGGAAAGATAGCGGAACCCCCCGCCGCTGTCGAGGCGGAGTCGCGGCCCCTGGCGGCGCGCCGGTTTCCCAGGGTTGGAAGCCGGCCGCGCTGCTTTTCCCAAGCCTTGGAAAAAGCTGGCCAAGCGCGTCCAATGCTTGGAAAATGCCCGGATGAAAGCAGTTCTTTTATCGGCGGCCCTGCTGCTGCTGGCGGCGGCCGGCCGCGCGGCGGAGGCGCCGAACGCGGCCGAGATGTACCGCCGCGCGTTCGCGGCCATGCCCCAGCTCACCGACGCCGAGCAGAAAATCCTGCAAGCCCAGCCGGGGGGCGGAGGCGCCGCCGCGTTGAGCGAAAAACTGGCGCCGGCGCTGGCGCTCTATCGCCAGGCCGCCAACCTGCCGCGCTGCGACTGGGGCATCGACCTGGAAAAGCAGGACATCAGTTTCAAGTCGCTCCTCCCGCACATGGGGCCGCTCAACCAGCTCGCCAACGTCGCGGCGTGGGAAGCCGAGCGCGTGAAGCAGAGCGACCCGACGGCCTTCGTCGCCCTGCACACGGACGCGCTGCGCTCGGCCGCGCACGCCGGCGAGGGCTGGCCGCTGATCTCCGGCCTGTTCGACGCCGCGATCCGGCAGCGCTCGTTCGACGCGCTGGGCGCCAACCTCGCCGCGCTGCCGCCGGACCTGCTCGCCAAGCTGGGCGCCCAGCTCAACGCCCTCCCGCCAGACGCAGATTTCCGCCAGGCGATGCTGTCGGAAAAGGCGTTCGGCATCGACTGGTTCATGCGCCACCTCGTCGCGGCCAGCCGCGCGCAGCAGGCGGGCGCGGCGGTGACCAACTTCGCCGCCAACCTGCGGATGTGCGCGATGGCGGCGGGCGGACCGGTCGGCCTGAAGATCGGGCTGGAGGAAAACGGCGATAACTTCTGGCTCGGCCTCGGCCAGCGCAAGCACGGCATCGCGCTGATCTCCGCCGATATCAAGCGCGGCGAGGCGATCCTGTTCAAGGACGGGCAGGCGGCGCTGGTCCTGCTGCGGGAAAGGCGCATCGAGCCGATCAACGTGCAGCTGATCCGCGGCGAGCTGTTCCGGCTGCTGGGCGACAAGGACGCGCAGAAGATCATCGACGGCGTCGGCACCAACTCGACCCGGCTGGTCCAGCAGCTGATGGAAGCTTCCGACATCCTCGGCGCTATCGCGGACGCCGGCGCGACGCCGGTCAAGGATCCCGCCGCGTGGGGCAAGGCCGCCGCCGCGCAGGTGACCAACCAGAATGTGATCGCCGGGCTCTATTTCCCCATCGCCGGCGGCGCCCGCGCCACCATGGACTCGGCGCATGCCAAGGCCCTGATGCTGCAGGTCGCGATGGAGGTGATGCGCGACGGCCCGGCCGCCGCCGCGCGCAGCCGCGACCCGTGGGGCGAGGGCGCCCCCTTCGCCTGCCGCCCGACCGCCGCCGGCTACGAACTGACCTCGCAGCTCCAGCGCGACGGCCAGAGCGTCACGCTGCGCATCCCGCGCCGCTGAAGCGCGCGGAAGTTTGGCTTGCACCCCGCGCCGCCGGCCTTTACTAAACGGGCTGCAACGCTGGGGAGACCACGATGATCTTCGACGATCTGACACAGACAGAGCTGGAGTTGGTGGACCAGGCCGGCACGCCGCGCCACTACCCGCAGGGCACGCGGATCGTGGAGGAGCAGCAGCACGGCGAGGCCTTCTTCATGATCATCGCCGGCCGCGTCGAGGTGCGCAAACACATCGGGGACGGGCAGTATCGCCGGCTGGCGGAACTGGGCCCCTGCGACATCTTCGGCGAAATCTGTTTCCTGGGCGTGCCCACCCGCTCGGCCAGCGTCGTGGCGCTGACCGACGGCACCGCGCTGGAATTTTCGCGCGCCACCTTCGCGCGCCTCGTGGAACAGCACCCCGTCATCGGGCTGAAGACCTACCGCGGCCTGGCCCGCGAGCTGGCCCACCGGATGGCCCGGCTGGACGACGACCTGCGCGATGCCCTGCTGTGGGCCATCAGCGAGTCCCGCGGACGGAAGTGAAGCGGGCCCGCCGCGGCAGCGTGGGCGGCCGCTAGAATTTGTAGCCGACGCCGAGCGAAAGCATCCAGATCTGGTTGTTCAGGCCCGCCGTGCCGGTGGAGGATTCCGACTGGCCGGTCCGGGTATCGGTGACGGTCTGATCGCCATAGGTTTCGGGAATGATCTGGCCGTCGAGGGCCAGCGTGGCGTAGGCCTGGCCCAGGAAGGTGCACGTGCCATGCACGCCGGCACCGAAGTATTGGCCGCTGGTGAAATCCTCCTGAAAATCCAGGGACCGGATCAGATGCTGGTCGTAGTCGGTTGCGACGACGAAGGGGCTGTAGAGGGCGTAGGCGTCCACGTTCCACCGGCCGGCGGCGTAGGTCAGCCCGGCGCCGACGTAGGGAATATGAAAGTCCTGCTCGTAGATGATGCCGGTGGAGGGCGGGTCGGACCGCACGTCGTTGCGGAAGCCGCCGGGCACCGCGGGGTCGCTGGAATAGATGTGCCGGATGCCGTGATCCTCCCACGTCCACGTGTTGTATTTGTAGCCGGCGATGCCGCGCAGGCCGAGCGCGCCGAAGCGCGTCAGTTCGACGCTGACGTTGAGGTCGAGCAGCCAGGCGCGCGTCAGGTCCACCGAGCTCAGCGACCAGTCGGTCCACGGCGAGCCGGGCTCTTCCAGCAGCCAGTCCCAGTCGTTCATCTGTCCGTTGCCCTGGTTGGCCGCCCCCCAGAGGCCGAAGTTGAGCCAGGCCGTATTCTTCAGCGCCACGGTAACTTCGGCGCCCAGCATGACCACGTTGCGGATGTCCCAGTCAAGCTGGCTCAGGCGAAAGCGTTCGCCGCCCACGCTGGTGTAGACATTCTCCTGCGCCTTGCCGTTGAGCAGCCCGAGGCTCCCCTGCACGCTGACCGCCAGAAAGCTGTTCGACACCACCGGCAGGCCGTCGCCCGCATGCATGGCAGAAGTTCCGCCCGCACCCGCCAACAGGCCCAGCACCATGCACCATCCGCCTTTGTTTCTCATGACTGTTCCTTTGTTACAAAGCCATCCGGGTCAGGGGCCCAGGTCGTCCAGCGCGTCGCGCAGCAGCGCCTCGGCGGCCGCCGGCGACGGCGCCTCGGCCGTCAGGCGCAGCACCGGTTCGGTGTTCGAGCGCCGCACGCTGATCCAGCGATCGCCAAAATCCGCATGGACACCGTCGAGGAGCGAGATCCGCGCGCCCCGCTCCTCAAGGCGCCGCCGCAGCCGCCGCAGCAGCTCCGGCGCCGCCTCGCCGCTGACGGCCAGCTTGGACTTGACGACTTGAAAGTCCGGAATCTCGGCGCGCAAGGCGCTGAGGGGAAGCTCCTGCGCGGCCAGCAGCTCCAAGATCAACGCCATGGCAATATAGGCGCAGCGGCACGGATGCACCGCCGGCACGATGACGCCGCCGGAGCCTTCGCCACCGACCGGCGCGCCGAGCTGCAAAATCTTTTCGACGACGTTGATCTCGCCGATCTTCGTGCGGACCACCGCGGAGCCGAACCGCTTCGCGACGGCATCGACGCACAGGCTGGTCGACACGGTCGTCACCACCGGCCCGCGGGCGTGCCGTTCCAGCACCTGCCAGGTGGCGAGCGCCAGCGTAAAATCCTCGCCGAGCGGCCGGCCCTGCTCGTCCACGAGCGCCAGCCGGTCGCCGTCGGGATCATGCGCAAAGCCGACCGCGCAACCGTGCTCCCGCACCGCCGCGCTCAGCCGCGCCAGGTTTTCCGGCACCGGCTCCGGGCCGCGCTCGAAGAAACCGGTCGGCTGGTCGTGCAGGGCGACCACCTCGCAGCCCAGCGCCCCGCGCAGCCACGCCGGCGTGAAGAGCGCGCCGACGCCATTGACGCAATCCACCGCCACCTTGAAACGACGCGCCCGGATGGCGGCGCCATCCACATAGCCGGCGATGCGCAGGGCGTGCCGCGCAAAGGCGTCCTGTTCCGTCGCGACGCCCGGCAGCTCGCTTTCCGGCACCAGCGGGAATTCGCCCTGGTGATACAGGTCGTAGAGCTCGCCGGCCCGCGTCTCGTCGAGGAACAGCCCGCTGCGGTTGACGAACTTGAGCGCATTCCATTCGGCGGCATTATGGCTCGCGGTGATCGCGATGCCGCCGCGCGCGCCCAGTTCCTTGGTCGCCAGCAGCAGCGTCGGCGTCGGCACGATGCCCAGCAGCACCGGCTTGCAGCCGACGCTCTGCAGGCCGGCGATCACCGCCTGCTCCAACATCATGCCCGAGGGCCGGGTGTCGCGCCCGATGACGACCGGGCCCCGGCCGACGAAGGTGCCGAACGCCTGCGCAAAGGTCGCGGCGAGCTGCGGGGTGAAGCTCTCGCCGACCACCCCCCGCACGCCCGATACGCCAACTTTAAGAGTTTCTTTCATGAGCGTTGAGCTGTCCGGGTTGCAGCGGCTGCTCAGACCTCCTGGGTGATGATGCGCTCGAGTTCATCGGCGCGCTGCACGGCAACGTCGCGGTCCTGCGCCTCGGAGATGACGCGCATGAGCTGCTCGGTGCGCGAGGCGCGCGCATGGACCCAGCCATCGGGCCAATCCATGCGGAAGCCGTCGGTCAGGTCCGCCACGCCGGCCTTGGGCTGCGCCAGCATCTGGGCCTGCACCAGGTCGAGCGCGCGGTAGCCGTGGCGCGAGTCGCAGCGGATCTGGCGCTTGACAATGTGGTAGCGCGGCAGCGCGCTGAGCAGTTCGGAGAGTTTTTTCCCGTGCTGCGCCATCGCCTCCAGCACCAGGCCCATCATCAGGAAGCCGTCGAACGCGCGGCTGAAATCCGGCAGCACCGCGCTGCCGCTGCCCTCGCCGCCGAGCACGCCCTGCTCGTCGAGCAGCGCCGAAACGATGTAGGCCTGGCCGACGCAGGTCTTGACCAGCCGCGCGCCGCGCTGCGCGGCGATGTCATCAATCATCCGCGTCGTGCAGCTGTTCGTGACCACCGTGCCGGCCTGCCGGCCGAGGACGTGGTTGGCGATCACCGCAAAGGTGAACTCCTCGCTGGCCGGCTCGCCGGCCTCGGTGACCAGCGAGAGGCGCGTCAGGTCGCTGGAGAGCAGGAAGCCCGCATCGCCGCCGAGCTGGCGGATGATGCCGGCCATCTGCATCGCGCTGCGCGGCCGCGGCTCCGGCTCGCGCGAAAGGTAGGCCGAAAGCTCGGCATTGATCGGCACCAGCCGGAAGCCGAGGCGGCGCGCGAACTCGCCGAGGAAGGGACAGCCCGCGCCGCCGACGGGGTCAATCAACACGGTCAGCTTCGCCGCGCGGATCGCGGCGCCATCCAGCCGCCGTTCCAGCGCGTCGAAATACTGCACGGCAAAAGCGCGCTCCTCGCGCATGGCGCCGATGTGCGCCCAGTCGGCCAGCAGGAAGTCGCCGGCATGGTAGTGGTCGAGCACGGCCTCGCCCCCGACGGGGTCGAGGAAGGCGCCATCCGCGCCGATGAACGTCAGCGAGTTCCAGCCCATCGCGTTGTGGCCGCCGGAGATCGAAAGCGCACCGGCCGCCGCGTAGGGCCGCACGGCAAATTGCAGCATCGGCGCCGGACAGATGCCGAAATTCAGCACCTCGCAGCCGGCGCCCAGCAGGCTGCTGGCGACGGCCGAGTGGAGCATGCGCGAGGAGCCACGCGTATCGCGGCCGAGCAGCACGCGCCCGCCGCCGAGGTGCGCGGCGAACGCGCCGGCGAAATCCATCGCGACCTTCGGCGTGAGCGAAACCCCGACGAACCCCCTGACCCCGAAACTGGCAATGCGTAACGTCACGCGGCAACGCTAGCACGTTTCGCGGCTTTGGCAAAGGCGTCAGCGGCCGGTGTCCGGGGCTTGGAAACCGGCGCTGAACGCTTCCAGCCCTGGGCAGAGGGCCGGGCACACTGGCCCGTGAAAAAGGCCGACGCCGAGCGCCAGCCACGCCGGCGCGCCGCGGAGACCTCAGTGGTGGCGGGCGACGGGATGGCCGGTGGTCTGCCAGCTTTGGATGTGGCCGCTCAACAGGGCGAGACGGACGAAGCCGCTTTTCTGCAGGGCGCGGGCGGCATGGCCGGCGCGCACGCCGCTGCGGCAGTAGATGATGATGTCGCGCTCGCGGTGCGCGTCCAACTCGGCCGCGCGCGCGGGCAGCTGTTCGTGCGGGATGTTGATCGCGCCGGAGATGTGCCCGCTGGCATATTCGACCGAGGTGCGGACATCCAGCAGCACCGGCGGCTGGGCGGACGAAAGCCGACCCAGGAGATCGTCGGCGGTGATCTGCGGCAGCCGTGGACCGAGCAGCATTTCGAGCAAACCCATGGGACCTCGGGGGTAAAGTAAGAGGGCAGGTGCAAGCTGGGCAGAAGTGACAACGCACCTTCCGTCCAGCTACAGCTGCCCTCTTGCGTCTTACATGTTAGCGGATCTTGTTCTGTTCGCGGCGGCGCTTGACGATCTCTTCGATGATGGCGTAGGGCACGGGCTCGTAGTGCTCGAACACCATCGAGAACGAGGCGCGGCCCTGCGTGGAGGTGCGCAGCGCGTTGGCGTAGCCGAACATCTCGGCCAGCGGCACCAGGCCGCTGACGATGCGGAAGTCACCCTTGGCCTCCATCGTCTCGATGCGACCGCGGCGCTGACAGACGGAGCTGGTGACAGGGCCCATGAACTCCTCGGGCGTGACGACCTCGACGGCCATCACAGGTTCGAGCAGCGTGGGGTCGGCCTTCAGGAACAGCATCTTGAAGCCCGCGCGCGCGGCCTCCTGGAAGGCGAAGTCGTTCGAGTCCACCTCGTGGTAGCTGCCGTCGTAGAGCGTGACCCTGAGATCCACGACCGGATAGCCGCCGAACGGGCCGTGGAGCATCGCCTTGACGACGCCCTTCTCGACCGACGGGATGAAGTTCTGCGGGATGTTGCCGCCCACGACGTCGTTGACGAATTCGAAGCCGCTGCCCGAGCCGGTCGGCTCGAGCCGCAGGCACACGTCGGCGAACTGGCCGCGGCCGCCGGACTGCTTGACGTGCTTGTACTGGCCCTCGACGCCATGGGTCAAGGTCTCGCGGTAGGCCACTTCCGGGCGGCCGACCGTGGCCGCGACGTTGAATTCGCGCTTCAGGCGGTCCACGATGATTTCCAGGTGCAGCTCGCCCATGCCGGAGATGATCGTCTCGCTGGTCTCCTGGTCGAACGACACGGTGAACGTCGGATCTTCATCGGCGAGCCGGTGCAGCGCCTCGCCGAGGCGCTCGTTGTCGGCCTTGGACTCCGGCGCGATGGAGATCGAGACGACGGGCGTCGGGAACTCGATCGCCATCAGGTGGATCGGCTTCTCGGAGTCGCACAGCGTATCGCCGGTCTTGGTCTCGCCGAGGCCGACGACCGCGACGATGTCGCCGGCATAGGCGGCCTCGAGCGGCTCCTGCCGGTTCGCGTGCATGCGCAGGATGCGGCCGACGCGCTGCATCTTGTCGCGCGAGCTGTTGAGGATGTTGTCGCCGGCCTTCAGGGTGCCGGAGTAGATGCGGACGTAGGTCAGCTTGCCGATGTGCTTGTCGGCCATGATCTTGAACGCCAGCGCGGAGAACGGCTCCGCGTCCGTGACCGCGCGCGTGTTGGCCGGGTCGTTGGAGCAGATGATCGCGGCGCTCTCGTTCGGCGCAGGCAGCAGGCGCACGACGCCGTCGAGCAGCTGCTGGACGCCCTTGTTCTTGAAGGCGGCGCCGCAATAGACCGGCACCACGCGGCGCGAGATGGTCGCGCGGCGGAGCACGTCCCACATCTCGTCCACGCTCAGGTCGCCCGTCTCGACGAATTTCTCCAGGAGCTTGTCGCACTGCTCGGCGCATTTCTCGACGAGGAACGCGCGCCACTTTTTGGCCGTCTCCACCTTGTCGGCCGGAATGTCTTCTTCGTGGAATTTGCGGCCTTCGGACTCTTCGTCGTAAAAGATGGCCTTCATCGTGATCAGGTCGATGATGCCCTTGAAATCCTCTTCCTTGCCGATCGGAATGACCACCGGGACGGCGTTCGCGCCGAGATCCTTCTGGATCTGGCCGAGCACGTCGAAGAAGTCCGCGCCGGTGCGGTCCATCTTGTTGATGAACGCCAGCTTCGGCACGTTGTACTTCTCGCTCTGGTGCCAGACCTGTTCCGACTGCGGCTCGACGCCGCCGACGGCGCAAAACAGCGCGATCGCGCCATCGAGCACGCGCAGGCTGCGCTCGACCTCGACCGTGAAGTCCACGTGCCCTGGGGTATCAATCAGGGAAATCTGGTGGTTGTCCCATTCCAGCGAGGTGGCGGCGGAGGTGATGGTGATGCCGCGCTCGCGCTCCTGCGGCATCCAGTCGAGCACCGTCGTGCCGTCGTGGACCTCGCCGATCTTGTGGGTCTTGCCCGCGAAAAACAAAATGCGCTCGCTGCAGGTCGTCTTGCCTGCGTCGATGTGCGCCATGATGCCAATGTTGCGCACGCGCTCCAACGGATACTTCCTGGCCATAAAAACACCGCTACCTTTCTCTGTGCTTGCCTTGAACCCGACGAGGAAAATTGAGACGCCAAACACGGCGCCGAACTCGTGACGAGCCTGCAAAGGGCGCGGTAGTCTACCCATGAAACGCCACGTAGCAAGCGGAAAATTGGGTGAGTTTTGGATTAGCCCGGCCGGCCGCGGCCCGCACTCCGGGGTTGCGCAGACCGCGGCGAGCGGCTATCTTCCGCGCCGGTCACCGGAGGGGTGGCTGAGTGGTTTAAGGCGCACGACTCGAAATCGTGAGAGCTCTCACGGGCTCCGGGGGTTCAAATCCCTCCCCCTCCGCCAAGCCAACCGCGCCGCGCGGCTGGCTTGCCCCGGCGTAGCCCGCAGGGCGAAGCCGGGCTTCCCCGGCCCTGTTCTATCCGCCATGCGGGCCTGCACTTATTCTGTCTCCCATTCCCCGTTTCGCACCGGTACAGCTGTAAAGCAGGGCTGGTAACGGCACATCAGCCTTGCCTTGCCGCTGAGCTGGGTCTATATGCGGAGCGTGCCGCCAAACCAGACGCGAGGGATTGATCATGAAACGGCTGCTGAACCGCAGGAATTTCATCCGCAACACCCTACTGGCCACGACCGGCCTCGCTGCCAGTACCGGCCAGGCCTCCGAAACGCCGGCGTCAACCGATAATAAGTTCGCCCCGGCGCAACAAAAACTGTTGCCCGCCGGCAAGCTCGGCGAGCTCAACATCACGCGCCTGATCCTCGGCGGCAACCTCCTGACGCGCGTCCAGCACGCTCGTGACCTTCGCTATATCGGCAAACTCGTCAAGTCCTACAACACCGACAGCAGGATTCGCGAGACCATCGAGCTGGCCGAAGCCAGCGGCATCAATACGCTCTCCGTCAACGTCACGCCCGCCGTAATGATGGTCCTCAACGACCACCGCAAGAACGGCGGCAAGATCCAGACCATCCTCTATAGCACAGCCGATATTGAGAATCCCACGCGCTATGCGGAAGACCTCCGCATCATGACCGACTTCGGCACCGAGGCCATCTACATCTGGGGCGTGCATGCCGACAAGTACGTCGCCCAAGGCAAGTGGGATATCATCAGCAAGGGTGTCGAGACGATCAAGGCGCTGGGCGTGCCGTGCGGTCTCGGCGCCCACGACCTGCTGGCGATCAAGGAGTGTGAGCGCACCCGGCTGCCGGTGGATTTCTACATCAAGACCTTGCACCATCACAAGTATCCCACCGCGCCGCATGCCGGGGAGACCGGCCGCATTACCGCCGAACTGCCTGGCTACTGGTGCAACAACCCCGACGAGGTCATCGCCTTCATGAAGACCGTGACCAAGCCGTGGATCGCGTTCAAGATCATGGCGGCCGGCGCGATCCCGCCGCAGGATGCTTTCAGCTACGCCTTCAACAGCGGCGCCGATTTCGCGCTCGCCGGCATGTTCGATTTCGACATCGTCGAGGACTGCCAGATCATGCGCAACGTTCTCGCGCAGGTCCCAAACCGCGCCCGGCCTTGGCGCGCTTGATTTCTCCGGTGGTCACCGGCACATCAGCCTTGCCTTGCCGCCGCGCCCGGTCTATATGCGGTGCGCGCTGCCAAACCCGGCGCAGGAAACCCATCATGAAACCGTCGCTGAACCGCCGAAGCTTCCTCCGCAACACCGTGCTCGCCACCACCGGCCTCGCCGCCGCCGCCGGGCGCGCGGCCGATGCCCCCGCGCCCGCCTCAGCCAAGCCCGCCAAGCAGCCGTTGCTGCCCACCGGCAAGCTCGGCGAATTCAACTTCACGCGCCTGATCCTCGGCGGCAACCTGCTGACGCGCTACCAGCACGCCCGCGACCTCGGCTATATCAAGAAGCTCGTCAAGTCCTACAACACCGATGCCAAGATCCGCGAGACGATCGAGCTCGCCGAGGCCAGCGGCATCAACACGCTCTCCGTCAACGTCACGCCGTCCGTGATGCTGACGCTCGGCGACCACCGCAAGAACGGCGGCAAGATGCAGACCATCCTCTACTGCACCAGCAACATCGAGGACGCCGCCAAATACCGCGAGGACCTGCAGAAGGTCGCGGACTTTGGCTCCGAGGCCGTCTATCTCTGGGGCGAACAGGCCGACCGTTACTTCCGCGAAAAGAAAATGGACGTGATGCGCCGCGCGCTCGACGACGCCAAGGCCCTCGGCCTGCCGTGCGGCATCGGCGCGCATGAGCTGCAGACCATCCAGTATATCGAGGAACAGAAGTGGCCGGTGGATTTCTACATCAAGACGTTTCACCACCACAAATATCCCACCGCGCCGCGCGCCGGCGAGGCGCTCAAGTCCACGTCGGAAGTCCCCGGCTACTGGTGCCGCAACCCGGAAGAAACCAGCGCGTTCATGCAGACCGTGACCAAGCCGTGGATCGCGTTCAAGATCATGGCCGCCGGCGCAATCCCGCCGCAGGACGCGATCCCGTACGTGTTCAAGCAGGGCGCCGACTTCGCGCTCTGCGGGATGTTCGATTTCGACATAGCCGAGGATGTCCAGATCACGCGGGCCGCCGTCGCGCAGGCCCAGACCCGCACCCGCCCCTGGCGCGCGTAGCCGCGGCGCCACGTCACGCCCCCTGCAACCCCAGCCCCCGGCCACCGGCCGGAGGGCGCAGCATGCCCGGGGCAAGCGGCTCGGCGGCTGCGGATTTGGCGGCGGTATTTGAGCGGCGTGGTGCGCTCGGCACGGCGGAACGTGCCGGCCTTGTCCAGCCCGTACTTCAGGGCGCCGCCCAGGGAGGCAGCAGCAGCGTCAGCTCCCCGCGGCCGATGCGGTTGCAGTCCACCTCGATGCACGCGGCCTTCTTGACCTCGATGTTCAAAGGCCCGCGCGCCACCGCGCCGCCGACCATCCGGGAAATGTCCGGCTCGTGGCCCACCAGCGCCACGCGTTCCAGGGGGCTGTTGAGGTCGCGCAGCCACCGGACCAGGGTCGCATGGTCCGCCCCGGGATTCAGCAGCGCCGTCCGGGCGCGCGCCGCCTGCGGAAATTCCTCGGCGAGCAAATCCGCCGTCTGCTGTGCCCGCACCGCCTCCGACGAGACGATCAGTTCGGGGGCCTCGTAGAACCGGGCCAGCGCCTTGAAAAGCTTGCGCGCCTTGCGGATCCCTTCCTCCGTCAGGGGCCGCAACAGGTCGTCGCCCCGGAAGTCCAGCGGATCCACCGCGCTCGCATGCCGCACAAACAACAGTTTCATGAGCCACCTCGTGCGTGCAATCTGCCACAGCCCGGCGGGTTTTCCAACCCTTGGAAAAACGGCCCGGTTCTTTTCCAAGGTCTGGAAAATCAGCTGGCCGGGAAGTCGGGCGGCGCGCCGGGTCAGGGCTTCGCCAGGAACCAGCCGCGGGCGGAAGGATCGGTCTTGCAGAACTTCAGCAGCTGCCCGGCGACCTTCTGGCAGCCGGCGGAGCTCGGATGCGTGCCGTCGCGCGGCGTCAGGTCGTCGCGCGTCCACGTCAGGCCATCGCTGCGCGCCTGCGTGCCGTCGGCCCAGAGATAGGGGCCCCAGAACAGCAGCGGCGCCTGCACCGCGCCGCGCCTGGCGTCCCAGTTCAGCCCGGCCGCGCCCTGGCCCTGCGCCAGGATCAGCGCGCGCATCGCGAACGCGCCCTCATAGGCGAACGGTTCCGGGTTGAGCCGCGTGGTGGCGTAACCGGCATAGATGCGGCTCGCAAGATAGGCGAGGCGCAGGTTCGGGAATTTCAGCTTGAGCCGGCGCAGGCACCCGGCGACATCGGCCTGCAACTGCTTCGCGGGCCCGGGATAGGCCCCGGTCGGCCGGATGTTCGCCTGTTTGAGCCAGACGACCTGCACCTGCTGCGTGGTGACGCCGGCGGCCTGCAGGCGCTCGTCCACCGTCTGCCACACGCGGCTCTCCGGCCCTGTCAGCCACTGCGCGGCGGCCTGTCCGCCCTGGGCGCCATCCACGATGACGAGCTGCGGCGCTTTCTCCGGATCCGCGTCGGCGAGCTGCTTGAAGCGCGCGTATTCCATCGTCGTGTTCGACATGCCCACCGAGAGCAGGCCCACCTTGCCGTCGGCGGCCGGTCGGCCCGCGGCATCCAGCGGTTGGATTTTGGCCGCTTCCTTCTGCGCGGCTGCGGCGAGCTCCGGCGCCGGCTCGTTTTCCCCGCCGCCATAGAGGCCGCCCTCTTCGCCTTTATAGTTGCCCGCGCCGAGGTCGCACAGCGGAATCAAGCCGACCGCAGCCTGGCCGCCGGCCGCGGGGCCGGTCGCTTCCTTTGCGCCGCCGCTCGGCCGCTGCTGGCGCAGCGCCTTCGCCTTGTCGAGATAGGCCTGGTCTTCCGGCGCCAGTTTCTCGCCGCGCTGCGACCGCTGGAAAAGCTGCGTCGCACGCGGCCGGTCGCACGCGGCGGCGTCCCCGGCGGCCCAGGCAAGCCGGCCCGCGAGCAGGAGCACGGCAACCGACTGGATGATTTTTTTCATGCGCGACCCTTTCAAGGCACAGGGCAAACAACGCGGCAGCGCGCCGCGAAATTGCCGCGGCGGGCGGCGCGGTGTTACAATCGCGCCATGCTCGGCGAAATCCAGCGCAGCTTTGCACGGCGGGCCATGCCGCGCCGCGGCGCGCTCGTGCTCGTCGCCGTTTCCGGCGGCGCCGATTCCATCGCGCTCTTGCATGCGCTCGCGCGGCTGCGCGCGCCGCTCGGCCTCCGGCTCGCCGTCGCGCATCTGCATCACGGCATCCGGGGCGCGGCCGCGGATGCCGACGCCGCGTTCGTCAAGCGCGTCGCGCAGCAGCTCGGTTTGCCGGTGCTGCTGGAACGCGCCGATGTGCCGGCGCGCGCGCAGGCGGCCGGCCTTTCCCTCGAGATGGCGGCGCGCGCGGCGCGCTATGAGTTTCTCGCCCGCGCGGCGCGCCGCCTGCGCGCGGCCGCCGTGGCCGTGGCCCACCATGCCGATGACCAGGCGGAGACGGTGCTGCTGCGCCTGGCGCGCGGCGCCGGACCGCAGGGGCTCGGCGGCATGGAACCGGTCAGCCGCCAGAACGGGTTGAAAATCATCCGTCCGCTGCTCGGCGTGCCGCGCAGCGCAATCATCGCTTTCCTGAAACAGCACCGGCTGCGCTGGCGCGAGGACGCCAGCAACCGCGACCTGCACTTCCTGCGCAACCGGGTGCGCCACGAAATTCTGCCGCTGCTCGAACGCCGCCTGAATCCGCAGGTCCGCACGGCCCTGCTGCGCACGGCGGATGTGCTGCGTGAGGAAAACAAGCTGCTCGAGCGTCTCGCCGCGCAGGCGCTGGCGCGGCTGGTCGCCGCGGACCGGTCGCTGCCCGTCGCGCGCCTCGCGGCGCTGCCGCTCGCGCTGCGGCGGCGCGCGCTGCGGCTGTGGCTGGG
>CAIWHP010000222.1 GCA_903912445.1 uncultured Lentisphaerota bacterium | reverse complement strand
GGGCGTTTCCGGCGTCTGCGATTTTTGGACAAGGTAGCTGCCCGCGCCCCGCACCCGGTCCACCGCGACATCCACCGAGCCCTCGAAGTCGCCCAAGGTGACGACGAGATGCGCGGGCGCCGGCAGCGTACCCAGCGCCGCGGCGGCGCCCGGATGATAGATCTTGACGCCCAGGCCCAAGGCCATCTCCTCCGTCACGTTCGGCAGGTTCTCGATCGCCACCGCCACGCCTTCGAACGCATCGTTGAACGCCGCGGCGGCGACCGCTTGCGCTTGCGTGGCGGCTTCCGCAACGGCCTGGGCGGCGACGAGATTGGCCCGTGCCGTATTCAAGCCAGCGGTCGCGGTGGCCAGCGCCGTCAGCTTGCTGGCGAAGCTGGTGGCATTGGTGTTGCCGGTGCAGGCTGCGGCCACGCCATGGCCCAGCGTCAGCTTGGCCTCCACCGGTTGTTCCTTCACATCTCGACGGACCTTCATCTTGCTGCTCCTTGTTGGGGGGTTCTGTGTTGCACTCTGATAGCGGACACCGCTACCAAAAACGAATTGGCCGTAGATCGCCATATCGAGCTCCGTGATTGCTGCCCCGGCCCACCGTTCTCCATTCCGGTGGGCCGCATCCTTGATCGGTACGAAACCAGAAAAGGCGATACGCCTGCAAGAACCAAAACCACCAAAATTCCGGTAGATGACGCCGGCATCGGAATCCTTGACCCGCCCTCGGGTGCTGCCTACACTCCGCGCCATGCCCAAGCCACGGAAGGTCAAAGAGGAAACGGCGAATTACACCGCCGCACCCGCTGCCAAACCCAGCGCCCATCTCGATACCCGCGTCATCTATTGCGGCGATAACATCGAGCAGCAAAAGAAGCCAGCAATGCTTCGTGAGGCCGCTGTTGAGGAACCGGAGCCGATACCAGTGATCGGCTCCATGATTCTTCAGGGAGATTCCCTGCATGTATTGCGCCGGCTTCCTGCTCAATCCGTGCAGTGCATTGTGACTTCTCCGCCTTATTGGGGATTACGCGATTACGACATCCAAGGGCAGATAGGTTTGGAGGATTCTCTGACGCAGTATATCAACCGACTCGTTGCAGTTTTTAACGAGTCAAAGCGCGTCCTTAAGGACGACGGAATCTTTTGGTTGAACATTGGTGATGGCTATACAAGCGGGAACCGTAGATGGAGGGCTCCAGACAAGAAGAACCCCGCACGAGCAATGAGCGTGCGTCCCGACACGCCGGAGGGATTAAAGCCTAAGGACTTGCTCGGCGTGCCATGGCGCTTGGCTTTCGCTCTGCAAGAAGATGGCTGGTATCTGAGATGCGATGTCGTTTGGAACAAACCCAATGCTATGCCGGAAAGTGTCAAGGATAGACCCACGCGCGCGCACGAATACGTTTTCATGCTCACGAAGTCCGAGCGTTACTATTACGACTTCAAAGCCGTCATGGAGAAAAACGGAGGGGAGCCGCGGAATCGACGTACTGTCTGGGACATTAACACGCAACCGTTCCAAGAAGCTCATTTCGCGACTTTTCCTCCCGCGCTTGTCCGCCCTTGCATACTATCTGGAACTAGGCAGTGTGACTATGTTCTTGATCCATTCTTTGGGGCGGGGACCGTCGGCGTCGTCTGCAAGGAGACAAATCGAAATTTTATCGGCATTGAATTACATAAGGAATACGTGTTGCTTGCCGCGCGTCGACTCAATTCCACACCGGATAAATATGCAGTTTGAAAGTGAATGAAAAAAATGAAACCGCTTAAACTTCCAACCCCTGATCTCCAAGTGGAATTCTCGGCTTTTCTGGCAACGGCAAGGAAGGCGTACTTGATTGATGCTCTTTCTGGCGTCGTTGGAAAGCTCGACATTCGTAAACTTGATGCGGAACTGGCGCATTACGTACCTCTCGATAAAATGCGTGCATTGGCAGCCATCGGCCTTAGATCTGAATTGGTATTCCCGGTGCCAATGATTCTATCTGAAAACCCCCAGTTGCTCTCTTACTACCGACTGCTGCTCGGTCACAGCCAAAAAGCCTTCTATGACAGTCGGAATGGAACAACACCCTTCAAATGCATGGAAGACGTTGGCTCGCTGCCGAAGTCGTCGACTTTGGATATCTTGTGCAAGGAAATGATAAGAGGGCTTTGTGCTCTCGTGGATGGTATCAGTATTCATCGGATCAGTCGCGATTTGCTCGATGATTTGACACTCTTAACGCTCGGCCCCCAACTTCGCGGAGGTGCGAATGTAAAGAAAGGCTCAGTAAGCATCCGGGTTGTTTTCGATTTGATTCGTGCCATCGTACAGCCGGGTGTGACTTCCGCGACGGATAAACGCCTTGTCCTGAAGAATGCAGCGGGCCGATACGTAACTATAAAATTTGCATCCGATCCTGATATCGTGATTCGCGAATTAATTAGTAAAAATTCTTACCGCAACATTATCGCGATAGAAGTGAAAGGCGGGACGGATATTTCCAATATTCACAACCGAATCGGCGAAGCCGAGAAAAGCCATCAAAAGGCACGGCAAAGCGGTTATACCGAGTGTTGGACCATCGTAAATGTGCACAAGCTCGACGATGCAAAAGCACGGCGGGAGTCACCAGCAACAAATAGATTCTTCCAACTCTCCGAAATCATCCAACCGGATTCTGTAGCGTATGCCGACTTTAGGAACAGATTAGTCGCACTCACTGGAATCTCAGAACGGCATCCTCTTCGTAGCGGTTCTAAATTGATACACAGGGGAAAAATCTCGTCTCCTGAAAAGTAATGGCATCAGTGGCGTGGATATCGATTTTTTGCCAGCGCGTAACATCGCCTGTATTCCATTCGGGTCATACTTTTGGCCAGAATAACCCCGCTTGCCTGTCTCTCGTAATGCAATGTATCGGCCTTTCTCGTGGACTGCTCCCGCCCGAAACGGGGCAAGCTTGGCTTCGCAGGTACGTGCGGGCCTAATTACCCGGCGTAGGAAGCCAAGCTTGTTCCCGGCGCGAAAACTACATTCCCACTCATCAAAGTCAAGCTACGGTTCACCGCCGCAGCGCGGCGATCAGCTCATTCAACTTGTTCACGATCTGCCCGCATTGCTCCGCGGTCGGCGGATCGCTGAGGGCGATAGTGAGTTGTTCGACGCCGTTGCTGTTGTTGCTGGTGCCGCCGATGGCGTTGTTCAGGTCCGTGCCGCTCACTTCGCCGGGAGCGCCTTGCGGGCCTTGGTCGCCCTGATTCCCTTGCGGACCGGTGGCGATGGTGAACGGCCCGCTGGTGGTGCCGTTGCTCAACTGGACCACGGCGCGGCCGGTGCCATCATCCGTCACCGCGCTGATGGAGACGCCGTCGTTGCCATTCACGCCCGGAACGCCTTGCGGGCCTTGTTCTCCCTGCGCGCCTGCGTCGCCCGCCGGACCGACCGGGCCGGAGGCGATGCTGAAGGGGCCATAGGTGGCGCCATCGCTCATTTGGACGACGGCGCGGCCGGTGCCATCGTCATCGACGCTGGCGACGGACCGACCATCGGCACCGGCCGGACCTTGCGGCCCGATCTGGCCGGGCGGGATGGTGTCGATCAACCCCTTGAGGGAGTTGAACTGGTTGCGGAGCAGGTCGGCATCGGCGGTCTGACCATTCTGCGGATTCAGCGGATCGAACGTGGGCATTTGGGTTCCTCCTTTTCCTTGGACGTTGGCTTTTTAGAACGCTGCCTTTCGGAAAGCAAGATTTTGCTTGGATAGGGAATCGTCCTCGTCCTCGATCTGCGATTTCGGATCTTTCGAGGACGAGGACGAGAAAGAGCGAGGACGAGGACGATGAAGAAAGAGCGCGACACACCGGGCGTGCATCCCATCTCTCAATTTTGCGAAATATGGCCATTATATTGGGCTTTTCGCGTGTTTCTTGGCTTGCGGTGGTCGGGAAGTGACCTTCGGTAGCCAGTAAATGAGCTCCGGAAACGACCAAATGAGCTCCGGAAACGATTTCCGAAGCTCCGGTAGCGGGTACATGAGCTCCGGAAACGGTTTCCGAAGCTCCGGTGGCGACTACATGAGCTCCGGAAATGATTTCCGAAGCTCCGGAAACCGCTACCGAAGCTCCGGTATTGACTGCCGAAGCTCCGGAAATGGCCCCGTGAGCTCCGGTATGGACCGCCGAAGCTCCGGAAACCGCCGCCGTAGATCCGGCGGTGTCAGGGTTTGGGTGCGGGGAGGAGCTCGCAGTGGCCGTCGGCGTAGGCGGTGGCGCGGCACCCGCAGCGGGCGGTCCGCTTCTCGCGCAGGAGGATGGTGGTGGCGGGGTCCTTGATGGCGGCGAGTTGGCCGCTGGCGCACAGCTCAAAGGCGTCCACGCGCGTGACCGTGACGTGGTTCTTGAGCGCCGCGAGATCGGGCGGCAGCGCGCCGTTGTGCTCGTTGGCCCACACGAGGCAGGCCAGCGCGAGCTGCCGGGCCTCGGTCGCCGCGAGGACGTCCGCCGTCCGGCTCCGCGTGCCGAAGGTGGCGCAGCCGGAGAGGAGGAGGACCGCGATCAGTAACGACAGCAGCTTGTGTGTTTTCATCGTTGCGCTCTCCGTTGATCCACCGTTGTGGACGATTGCCGATTGAAGATTTCCGAATTCCGATTTGCGGTAGACAAATTTTCCATTTTACGGCTGCGCCGTTGCAGATGGACCACCCGCGCCACGAACTGCACCCCGATCAATAAGCTTTGCAACATTTTCATCGCGTCGCATCCGTCGACCGCCAACAACTGACCACTGACTACTGACCACTGACTACTGACCACTGACCTTTCTCTTCAATTGGCCGCCGTCAGCCATCCACCATTTCCCATCCACCATGTCTTCAGTTCTCCCGCAGCAGCTCCAGCATCGCGCGGTCGAGCTTGTGGCCGCGGAAGTCCTCGTACTTCACGTCCTTGCGGCTGCTGTCGAGGACGCCGAAGCTGCCGCGGAAATTCCAGAGCGCCCAGCCGAAGTTGGCGCGCTTCCAGTTGGCGAGGCAGTCGCGCATCCACGCGAGCACGACCGCGTGCGGGGTCTGGCTGTGGCAGCCCCATTCACCGACCATGACGCCGACGCCGCTGTCGCGCAGCTTGACCCACGGCTCGACCTGCTTGGTCCAGAGTACCTCGCGGTCGCACTCGACCTTGGCGCTGGCGCAACTCGCGACGCCGTCGGCACCGACCGACCAGACGGATTGCTTTTTACCCCAGTCGCCGCCGGCCTCGAGGAGTGTGGCGGGCCGGCCGCCGGGCGGGGTTAGGCTGATTTGCTTCCAGGTGAGCCAGTCGCCTTTGTCCATGGCGATCGTGATTTCCTGCGCATCGGCCGGCAGCGCGGCTTCAAGGATGTCGGTGATGTCCGGCTGGCGCTTGTCGGCGGTGGTCTTGAATTCCTTTTGCAGGAGGGGCCGGCCATCGGCCTTGACGATGAACTGCGCGGCCCAGCTGAGCTTGGTCAGGTGAATGGCGAAACGGGTGCCCGCCGGGAACGTGCCGCGCAGCACGAGCGGGCTCTGCCACTCCTTCTTGCCGTCGCCATAGAAGAAGGGGTTGGGTTTGGCGAGCATGGGCCAGGTTGGCACGGGATAGTTTTCGCTGCCTTTGACCCAGCTGGCCTTGTAGTGCGTGAGCTGGCCGGGCGTGTAGCCGCGCGTGGCCTGGGCGAGCTGCAAGGCCTTGAGCTCCGGCACGGGCACCGTGCCCCAGTCGAGGCCGTCGGCCAGCACGAGCCGGTCGGGATCGCCGCGGCGGATGCCCGCGACGGCGGCGGCGCAGGCGCGGACGTATTTGTCGGCGGGGACCTGGGCGGGCTCGTTGACGAGATTGAACGACAGCTCGCGCGCGGGGATGCCGCGGTAGCGCTCGGCGAACATCTGCCATTGCGCGCCGAACTGCGCGCGCGCTTCCGCGCCATCGGCGCCGTCGCTCCAGAGGTTCAGCTGCTCCGGCGGATGCGCCACCGTGTAGCCCGGCGCGCGGTGCAGGTTCAGCAGCGTGTGGATGCCGCGGGCGCGGGCGAAGGCGATGGCTTCGTCAATCTGCTTGAGCGGCGCCTCGCGATATTTTCCCGGCGCCTCGGTCCAGATGCGGTAGTCGCAGGGCAGGCGGACGAAGTTGAAGCCCCATTCGGCGATCCAGTCGAAATCGGTTTCGACGAAAGGGTTGTTGTTCCAGTCGCGCTGGAATTTCTCCAGCAGGTTGAACCCGCGCCAGCGGGGCAGCGCCTGCCACGTGGCGGCGGGGCATTGCGGCGCGGCCGCGCGGGTGGGGCCGGCGGCGAGCGCCGCGCCGGAGAGCGCGAGCGTGCGGATGAAGTGGCGTCGGTGCATGCTGCTTTCTAGCTTTTCCCCGCCGCGCTGCCAACCCCGATCTGTCGAGGACGAGAACGAGGACGAGGACGAGGGCGAGAACGAGGACGAGGACGATGCAGAGGGGGGCGGAGGGCGACAGGACCGGCTCAGTCGCGGCGGATGACGGGGGTGCCGGTCGGCGGCGCGTAGTCGCAGGGCTGCTTCCAGAAATCGGTGGGGACGCGACCGTTGATTTCTTTGAGCGCGTCGAGCGAGCGGATCACGCCCTTATTCGGGCCGTTGGTGGCCACCGTGAGGTCGCAATAGAAGTAGCGGAGCGGCATCTTGCGCAGGGGGGCGAGGTCTTTCACCGCGGTCCGGCGGCAGTCGAGCTCGAGCAGCGCCATCCCGCGGAGGGGGGCCAGGTCGCGGATGGGTGAGCCGCAGCACTTCAGGTTCGTCAGCGCCATGCCGCGCAGCGGTGCGAGGTCGGTGACCTCGGTGCGGTTGAGGACGAGCGAGGTGAGCGGGAGTCCGGTCAGCGGGCGGAGGTCGGTGAGCGGGAAGCTCGGGCCTTTGGCCTCCTCGTTGCCGCCGAATTGGAAACATTGCAGCGCCGCCAGCGCGCGCACCGGGGCGAGCTGGGTGAGGGCCGGCGAGGCGAGCGCGAGCGCAACGACTTTCCCGTTTTCGATCTCGTGGGCCGCCTTGCCATCGTAGCCGGGATTGAGCTCCTGGAGCTTGGCGACGACGCGCTGGACCTGCCCGGTCGCCCCCAGCGCGGCCACCTCGGCGAGGAACGGATCGGGCGGCGGCCCGCCGGCCTGGACGGCCCGGCCGGCGCCGCTGACCTCGCGCAGTTCGACGCGGTGGAACAGCATCTGTCCGGTGCAGCTGAGGCCGAGCCGTCCGGCATGGTGCAGCTTCCCGCGCGGCGCGGCGCTCATGTCACGGAAATCCGTCTTGTGCCCGATGACGAGCTGGCCGTCGAGGAACGCGCGCACGCCATCCCGGCGCACCTCGACGAGCGAGACGTAGCGGCGGCCTTTGACGGGGGCGGGCAACATGATCCGTGTCGGGTTCTGTTGCACAGGCGCGCCGCCGACGAGCTCGAAGCCGCAGATCCGGCCCGCCGGCCCGGCGAAGAACAGCCACCCGAAATCGTGTCCGTCCGCCGTCATGTGCTGGCCGCCGCTGCTGCCGGCTTCAGCGGGGGTGAACTCGATGCGGAAATCGTATTCGGCGGCCGGGAGGTAGGGGATATCGAGCAGCGCGACGCGCGGCGCCTCGCCGACCAGCGTACCCGCCTCGAGCTTCCATTTGCCGCTGATCGCATCGCGCCGGGGGTCAACCAGTTCGAGCAGGTTGAGGGCCTGCTGCCACCGGGCATACGCCAGGGCCGGCTGGTTGGGATCGCGCACCGGCAAGGTGGGCGCGACCGGCACCGGCTTGGTTTTGGGTTTGAGCTTGGGCGCGGGCAGGCGCGCCACGGCGTTGGTCGGCGGCCGCTCCAGCGGTTTCAAGGTGTGCTCGGTGATCCGGCGGAATTTCAGCCCGGCCCACGTCAGCGCTGCGGCGAACAGCAGCACCGCGAGGGCGGCCACGCCCAGCCACAGCCCGCGGGCGCGGCGGCGCTGCGGCGGCAGCGCGGGCTGCGCGGCCGCGGTGGCGAGCAGTTGCTGGTCGAGCTGCCAGAGCTCCCGCTGCAGCTCGGCGTAGCTGGCGGGCCGCCGGTCGCGCTCAGGCGCGAGCATCGTGGCGAGGAGCTGGACGAGGGCCGGCGGGCAATCCGCCGGCAGCGCTTCCGCGGCGACCGGCGCCCCGGGCACAGGGGGCCGCCCGGTGAGCGTCTCGAACAGGATGCCGCCCAGGCTGTAGATGTCGGCGCGCAGGTCGGGCGCCGGCGCGCCGGCGGCGAGCTCGGGGCTGGCG
>CAIWHP010000221.1 GCA_903912445.1 uncultured Lentisphaerota bacterium | reverse complement strand
TGAGGAACGCCAGCTCGATGAGAAACTCGATCTCCACAATCGTACCGCCCAGCTGCTCGATCAGCCCCGCGGTCGCCGCCGCGGTGCCGCCGGTGGCCAGCAGGTCGTCCACCAGCAACACGCGCTCGCCGGGCCGGATGGCATCCGTGTGGGTGTGGAGCGTGGCGCTGCCGTATTCGAGTTCGTAGCTGGCGGAGATGGTGCGCCCCGGCAGCTTGCCGGGCTTGCGGATCAGCGCGAGGCCGGCGCCGAGCTTGAGCGCGACGCCTGTGCCGAACGTGAAGCCGCGGGCCTCGATCACGGCCACCTTGTCAATCCGCGCCTCCGCATGCCGGTCGGCCAGCAGGTCCACGGCGGCGCGGAACAGCTTGGGATCCGACAGCACCGGCGTGATGTCCTTGAAGAGAATGCCGGGCTTCGGGAAGTCGGGCACGTCGCGGATGGCTTGCTTGAGGGTGTGGGCGTTCATGATTTTCTGCGCGCCGCCGGCCGGGCGGCCGGCCGTTTGGCTTTGGCGGATTTCTTCGCCGGCTTGGCGGCCCTGCGCTGCGGCGGCTGATCCGGCGGCAAGTCCTGCTCGAGCAGATCGTGCAGCTTGGCCACGGCCACGTTCTGGATCTGGCGGACGCGCTCGCGGGTGATGTTGAACCGCTTGCCGACGTCATCGAGCGTCTCTTCCTCCGTGTTGTGGAGGCCGAAACGGAAGCGCAGAATCTCGCGCTCGCGGAAGTCGAGGCGTTTCATCAGCCGCTCGACCTCCGTGCGCAACTGTGCGTCGTTGATCAATTCGAAGGCGGTGTGCGCGGCATCGTCGCCAATGATCTCGCTAAAACTCGTGTCGCCATCCTCGCCGATGGGCGCATCGAGCGAAGCCGGGCGCAGCGCGACCACCTGCCATTGCTGCACCACCGCGGGTTCGACATCGAGCTCCAGCGCAATCTCCTCGACGCTCGGCTCGCGGCCGTACTTCTCGGTCAGGCGATGCTCGGCGCGGCGCATCTTCGCGATCTTGTCCACCAGATGGGCGGGCAGGCGGATGGTCTTGCTCTGGTTGGCGAGCGCGCGCTTGATCGCCTGCTTGATCCACCAGGCTGCATACGTGCTGAGCTTGCCGCCCTTTTTGGGGTCGAAGCGGTCCACGGCCTTCATCAGGCCGATGTTGCCTTCGGAAATCAAATCCAGGAGCGGCAGCCCGTAGCGCGCGTAGTCGTGGGCGATCTTCACCACCAGGCGCAGGTTGGCCAGGATCATATGCTGGCGGGCGGCCGCCTCGCCACGCTTGATGCGCGCGGCCAGCTCAATCTCCTGGGCGGGCGTGAGCAGCGGCGTCTTGCCGATCTCGCGCAAATAAATTTTGATGCCGTTTTCTTCTCTGTCCAGCATGGCGTCATCCTGACTGTGCCCGTGGTTGGGCCGAGCACGTTGCCGGCTATTCTGCAAACACTGGGCTGAAATGCAAGCCGCGGTTTTACCCGCGCCGCGCCCGGCGGCGCCCTTTTCCCTGTACGGGGCATTTTACCCGCGACATTCCCGGTCCCTGGCCATAGACTGCGCGGCGTGCCGGGCGCTTTCCATCTACAGGAGAAAAACATGAAACGGATGCTGGGTCGGGTCGCGTTATTGGCGGTGCTGGTCACCACGTCGTGCACGTTGCTCGGGCCGCGGCTCGAGACGAAGCCTTCCGATCCCGCATTCGCGAAATTCCAGCCGGTCAAGGCGCCGGCGGCGCCGGGGTTGTTGTTGCAAAAGGGCGACCGGCTGGCGATCGTCGGCGACTCGATCACGGAACAGAAGCGCTACTCGCGGATCATGGAAACCTACCTGACGGTCTGCGCACCGGAGCTGGCGGTGACCGCGCGGCAGTACGGCTGGAGCGGCGAGACGGCGGAAGGCTTCCTGAAGCGCATGACGAACGACTGCCTGCGGTTCCAGCCGACGGTGGCGACCACCTGCTACGGCATGAACGATCACAAGTATCGCCCCTATGACGACAAGAATGCGCAGTGGTATCGCGAGAAGCAGACCGGCATCGTGCGCGCGTTCCAGGCGGCGGGCGCGCGCGTCGTGCTCGGCTCGCCCGGCTGCGTCGGCAAGATGCCGGGCTGGGTCAAGACGGCCACCGGCACGGTCGAGGACCTGAACCTGAGCCTGTGCCGGTTCCGCAACATCGATATCGAGATCGCCAGCGCCGAGGGCGTGCAGTTCGCCGACATCTTCTGGCCGATGTTCACCGCGGGCGTCGCCGCGCAGCAAAAGTGCGGCACCAACTTCGCCGTCGCCGGCACCGATGGCGTACACCCGGGCTGGGCCGGGCAGGTGGTGATGGCCTATGCGTTCCTCAAGGCGTTCGGCCTTGGCGGCGAGATCGGCACCTTCACGGTGGACCTCGCCGGCCACCAGGCGACGGCCACCGAGGGCCATGTGGTGAACAGCTTCAAGGATGGCGTCCTGACGGTGACGAGCCGCCGCTACCCGTTCTGCGCCGCAGACGAAACGGGCAAGGATTCGACCATCCGGGGCGGCATGGGGCTCGTGCCCTTCAACGCGGACCTGAACCGCCTGCAACTCGTGGTCAACGGCGCGACGGCGGCACACTACAAAGTGACGTGGGGCACGAACGCGCACGTCTATGCCGCTGCACAACTCGCCAAGGGCGTGAACCTCGCCGAGGATTTCGAGGTCAATCCGTTCAGCGCCGCGTTCAAGAAGGTGGATGACGCCGTCGGCGTGAAGCAGAACTACGAGACGGAGCAGATCAAAAAGATTTTCCACGGCCCCGAAGGCAAAGCCGACATGGAAGCCGCCGTCAAGAAGACCGAAGCCGTGCGCGCCCCGCTCGCCGCCGCGCTCCAGAGCGCTTTCCAGCCCGTGACACACACGCTCAAAATAGAAGCGCAGTGATATACAACGCAACCGGCGCCCGACAAACGACCATCAGTGGTCAGTTGTCCTTGGTCGTTTGTTCTCGGAAATCCATTCGTGAAATCAGGGGCGTGGCTGGAGTCATCCTTCGTGCCATGGGCGCAGCGAACGGGCGTGATCACTCGCCGTAATGGGTGCGCGTCCGATGGACAAAAACAGTGTGCGTGGTTTCATCCACGGAATAAACGATACGACCCTTGAAGGTCAGACGTAGGGAATAAAAACCTTCCAAATCCCCCACGAGACGCTTGCCGTGAACGGGATCGAGAGCAACGGTGTTCAGCAGCATATCCTGGAGTTTGATTTTTAGCTTGGGGGTGAGCTTCGCGATGTCCTTGACGGCTTCTTTGGTCAGACGAATCTCGTACGGCTTCACCCCAGTGCCTCCGCCAACGACACTGTTTCACCCCGCCGCATCTGCGCCACAGATTTTTTGATGCTGGCGTGAAAGCCCGGAATCGAGAGCAGTTCCAGCGTTTCCATCAAACCATCGTAGTCGGTTTCGGAAAGCAACACGGCAGCACCGCGACGATGCTGGATGCGGAAAGACTTGTGACCCTCGGCCGCACCTTTCACCAGATCGAAGAATTCACGCCGTGCGGTTGTAGCTGTCAGTGTTGTCATGGCTTGCCTTTCGACATGTACGCTTGCGCGTACACTAGCATGGTGCCCCGTCCTGTCAACGACCAGTACCGGATAAGCCTCACTTCAGGTTTCAGGTCTCAAGTTTCAGGTTTTCTCTTCAGACCTTCGGTTCCCAACCGGGGCGGTACTCGCGCTTCGTGAGCGCGAGGGCCTCGGGGTCGCCGAGGACCTTGCCGGTGGCCTGGTCGATGTTGATCGTGCGGCCGGTGCGGACGGCGAGGTTGGCGTAGTGGCAGAACATCGTGCTGCGCTGGCCATCCTCGATCCACGCATTGGGTTTCTTGCCGGTGCGGATGCAGTCGAGGAAGTTCGCGAAGTGCTCGACGGAGTCGCTGCCGGAACCTTTGCCGACATCCACCTCGCCCTTGGCCTTGAGTCCGACAGTCTCCTTGCCTTTGGTGTCGAAGATGCGGTGGCCGGGATCGGTCACGATCATCGTGCCGCCTTCGCCGTAGAACGTGACCTGGAAGCCCAGCTTCTCGGCGGCGCGTCCGTGGCTGCTGCTCTGTTCCCACGTGATCAGCTTGTCGCCGAAGTCGAACGCGGCGAGGCCGGTGTCCGGCGTTTCCTGGTCGTCCTGGCAGAGGTAGCGGCCGCCGCCCCACGTGACGCGTTTGGGCCGGTCCACCTGCAAGCCCCAGCGCGCGAGGTCGAGCGCATGGACGGCATTGTTGCCGAGTTCGCCGTTGCCCCAGTGCCAGAACCAGTGCCAGTTATAGTGGATCAGGTTGTCCTTGTAGGGCCGTTCCGGCGCGGCGCCCTGCCAGAGGGTGTAGTCCAGTTCCGCGGGCACGGGCACTTCCTTGCCGTGGCCGATGGTCGGGCGGAAGCGGGAGTAGTAGCAGCGCGCGTTCAGCAGGCGGCCGATCGCGCCCTCGTGCAGCGCCTTCATCGCCTCGATGAAGGCCGGCATGCTGCGGCGCTGGTTGCCCATCTGGACGATGCGGTTGTGCTTTTTCGCCGCGGCCACCAGGCTCTCGGACTCGAACTGGTCATGGCTGCCGGGCTTCTCGACGTAGACGTGCTTGCCCGCTTGGCAGGCCATGATCGCGGCGATCGAATGCCAGTGGTTCGGCGTCGCGATGGTCACCGCGTCCACGCTCTTGTCTTCCAACACGCGGCGCAAATCCTTCACGCCCTTCGGCTCCTTGCCACCCTTGGCTTTGACGGCCTTGAGGCCCTTGGCGATCGCGCGGTCGTCCACGTCGCAGATGTAGGCGATCTCGGCGTCCGGCTGCGCCATCAGCCCGTTGATGTGCGCGAGGCCGCGGGCATTCGTGCCGATGACGGCGAGGACGAGCTTCTTGTTGGCGGAGTCCGCGGCCAGCGCGGGCATCCCGGTGCGCCAGGCGGCGAGCCCGGCACCGAGTGCAGCGGACTGCTTGAGGAAAACACGGCGATTGATTGTTGAGTTCATGACGCTAGAATCTACCCGAAGGACATCATTATGAAAACAACGAAGTGTTTGGCCGTCTTCGCCGCCCTGCTCGCCAGCACGGCAGGCCGCGCCGCCGAGCTGCGGATCGGCATTGTCGGACTCGATACCTCGCACGTCTCCGCCTTCGCCAAGGTGCTGAACGATCCCAAGGACAAGAACCATGTCCCCGGCGGCCGCATCGTCGCCGCGTTCAAGGGCGGCAGCAAGGACATCCCCACCAGCGCCGACCGCGTGGAGAAATTCACGCAGGAGCTGAAGGACAAATACAACGTCAAGATCGTGGACTCCATCGAGGAACTCTGCCAGCAGGTGGACTTCGTGCTGCTGGAAAGCGTGGACGGTCGCCCGCACCTCGCGCAGGCCAAGCCGGTGATCAAGGCCGGCAAGCCGCTGTTCATCGACAAGCCCATGGCCGTTTCGCTGCGCGACGCCGTGGAAATCTTCCGGCTCGCGAAGGCCGCCAAGGTGCCGGTCTTCAGCGCGTCCTCGCTGCGCTTTGGCAAGGCTACGCAGGCGGTCCGCAGCGGCTCCATCGGCAAGGTGCTGAGCGCGGAGACCTCCAGCCCCGCGACGCTTGAGCCGCATCATCCCGACCTGTTCTGGTATGGCATCCACGGCGTCGAGTCGCTGTTCACCGTGATGGGCACCGGCTGCGAGACGGTCAAGCGCGGCACGACCGCAGACGGCAAGATCGAGGTGCGCGGCACATGGGCGGGCGGACGCACCGGCATCTTCCGCGAACCGGCCAAAGGACACTCCTACGGCGGGACCGCCAAGGGCGAGCAGGGCGAGGCGCCCGTCGGCGCCTACGATGGCTACGCGCCGCTCCTCGTCGAGATCCTGAAATTCTTCCAGACCGGCGTTCCGCCCGTGCCGGAGCGCGAGACGCTCGAGATCCTCGCCTTCATGGAAGCCGCCGATGCCAGCAAGCAGGCCGGCGGCGCCGAGATCAAGATCGCCGACATCCTGAAAAAAGCCGGGGTGGACTGAGCTGTGCCCCCGCTCTTCCAAGGCTTGGAAACTTCAGCCGGATCTTTCCCAAGCCTTGGGAAAGTAGCCGCTGAACCTTCCCAATGTCTGGAAAAACGGGCTGGTTCCGTTTCACCTCCCTGGAAAAGCGGCGGCAATAATTCCAAGGACGGCGCGTTTTGCTGACAGCCGCGGAACTTTAGAAAGGGAATCAACCATGAGCAAAGCACTCGTCTCGCGCAGGGAATTCATCCGCCGCAGTCTCGCCGGCGGCGCGGCGCTCGCCGCGGGGCCGTTCATTCTGCCTTCGTCGGCCATCGGCGCCAATGAGCGCATCGGCATCGCCGTCATCGGCCCGGGCCGTCAGGGCGGCGGGCTGCTGGGCTCGGCGGGCAAATCCAAGGACGCGCGCATCGTCGCGATCGCCGACGTGAACCTCGTCCGCGCGCGCCAGAAGGCCGCGCCCTACAAGGCGGAAGTCTACAAGGACTACCGGAAGATGCTCGAGCGGAAGGATATCGACGCCATCATCACCGCGACGCCGGAGCACTGGCGCGCGCTGACGTGCATCCACGCCTGCCAGGCCGGCAAGGATGTCTACGCCGAGAAGCCGATGACGCTGACAATCCGCGAAGGCCGGCTGATGGTGCAGGCGGTGCGCAAGTATGGCCGCGTGTTCCAATGCGGCAGCCAGCAGCGCTCGCAGATCGAAAACCACATCGGCTGCCAGTTCGTCCGCGAGGGCCTCATCGGAAAAATCAGCAAGGTCATCGCCTACAATTATCCCAGCCCGTGGCATTGCGCGCTGCCCGCCATGCCGGTGCCGGACGAACTCGATTGGGATCTCTGGTGCGGGCCGGTCGAGCCGGTGCCGTTCAACGCCGATCTCTATATTCCGCGCGGCAAGCCGGGCTGGCTCTCTTTCCGCAACTACTCCGGCGGCGAGATCACCGGCTGGGGCGCGCACGGCTTCGACCAGATTCAATGCGCGCTCGGCATGGACGAGAGCGGCCCCGTCGAGGTCTGGACCGAAGGCGGAAAATTCGAGCCGCCCACCTACACCGCGCCGGAATCCAGCGCGCGCGGCAACAAAATCTGCGCCGTGCCGAAGTTGTTCTACCGCTATGCCAGCGGCACGCTCATGGAACTCGCCAATGGCCCCCATGGCGGCGGCGTCTTCATCGGCGAAAAAGGCACGGTCACGATTGACCGCGGCAAATGCAAATCCGATCCCGCGGAACTCGTGGCGGAGAAACTCACGAAGGCTATCGCGGAGCATCGCGCCGCCGCCAAGGCGCGCAAGTCGTCGGTGGAAGATCCCGCGCCGCCGCCCTCGACGCTGACCGACAACGTCAAGATGGCGGCCACGCCGCCGCTGAACGGCGGGCACATGCAGAACTGGTTCGACTGCATCCGCTCGCGCGCGAAGCCGATCGCCGATGTCGAGATCGGCCACCGCTCCGCGACGGTCTGCCACCTCGGCAACATCGCGCGGTGGACCGGCAAGAAACTGAAATGGGATCCGGTGCGGGAACAGTTCGACGACGCCGAGGCGAACACCTACCTCGACCGCGTCCGCCGCAAGCCCTACGAACTGCCGGAAACCGTCTGACCCTCAGGAGAAAACACCATGAAGAAAAGTTCACTCGCCAGCCTCGCCAGCCTCGCCCTGCTCGCTCTTGGCCTCGCCGCGCAAGCCGCCGATGGCGGCAAACTCAAGCTGCTGATCATGAGCGGCGCGAACAACCACAGCTGGAAGACCACAACGCCGGTCCTACAGAAGCTGTACGAGGACAGCGGCCGCTTCACTGTCACCGTGACCGAGGATGTGCCGCACCTCACCGCTGCCGACTTCGCGAAGTACGATGCGCTCGTCTGCAACTACACCAGCTACCCGAACGTCCTTGGCCACCGCTGGCCCGCGGAGACAGAGAAGGCGTTCCTCGACTACATCGCCGCAGGCCACGGCTTCGTGCTCTTCCACGCTGCGAGCACCGCGTGGATGGATTGGCCGGAATTCGGCGACCTCATCGGCCTGACGTGGCAGAAGGACGCCGCCGGCAAAAACATCAGCGGCCACGGCGCGCAGCATTCCTTCGCCGTCACCATCACAGACAACGAACATCCTGTGACGAAAGGCATGGCCGACTTCCAGCACGTCAAGGACGAACTCTATCACCGCCAACTGTTGCACAAGACCGGCCACGTGCTGGCGACGACCTTCTCCAGCCCCACCGTGCGCGGCAGCGGCACCAACGAGCCGATGGTCGTCGTTACCGAGTTGGGCAAAGGCCGCTGCTTCAACTGCGCGCTCGGCCACGACCCGAAGTCGATGGGCGATTCCGGCTTCCAGTCCCTGATGCTGCGCGGCACCGAATGGGCCGCCACCGGCAAGGTCACCATCCCGGTGCCCGCCAACTGGATCGCCCTTGGCACACCGGAAGCCGAAGCGCTGAAAGTCGTCGAGCCCGCCCCCGCCAAGCCCGCGAAGAAGCCCGCCAAGGCCGCCGACAAAAAGAAAACCTGATCGCGCGAAATTCAGATTTTGCGCGGCGGCTATTAGGCGGGCCTTGAGTGCGCCGGCTCGGAGAGCCGGCCTACAGGGCGGGGCGATCGGGCCGCGGTTTGTAGGCCGCGTCTCCGACGCGGCGCCCCCCCCCCCACCCCACAACCACCGCGTGGCGCACGACGCCGAGGCCGAAGTTGAACTTGAACCGGTGGGCGCAAACGTGCCACAAAGCACACATGCCGATGTGCTCAACACGCAGCGAGGCGCACCGCGTCGCGCCGGTTTCCAGGCATTGGAAACGCGGCACGTCACTTTTCCCGGCCGAGCCCGGCGAGCATTTTGAAAGCGGAAAAGGAGTAACATGAAAAACAAATCCCCCTCGCCGTCACTTTCGTCGCTCTCGCGACGGCAGTTCATGCAGCGCAGCGCGGCGGCCGCCGGCGCGTTGGCCTTCCCTTACTTCATTCCGGCGACGGCGCTGGGACGCGGCGGGGTGGTGGCGCCGAGCGAGCGGATCGTGATGGGCGCGATCGGCAACGGCGGGCGCGGCACCGCCGATCTGCATTCGATGCTGGGCGAGACGGATGTGCAGTTCGTCGCGGTCTGCGATATCCGCAAGGGACAACGCGAGGCGGCGCAGAACACGGTGGACAGCCGCTATGGGACGAAAGGTTGCGCCGCCTATCGCGATCTGCGGGAGCTGCTGGCGCGGCCGGACCTGGACGCGGTACTGATTGCCACCGGCGACCGCTGGCACGCGCTGGCCTCGATCCTGGCGATGCGCGCGGGCAAGGATGTCTATTGCGAGAAGCCGTCGTGCCTCACGCTGGCGGAAGGCCGGCTGGTGGTGGAGACCGCGCACACGCTCGGCCGGGTTTATCAGACCGGCGCGCAGCGGCTCAGCGAAGCAAACCACGTCTTCGCCATCGAGATGGCGCGCTCGGGCCGGCTCGGCCCGATCCACACCGTCTATGCCGACTGCCGCTGGCGCGACGGCCTGCGCCTCGATTATCTGCCCGCGCAACCGGAGCCGCCGAAGGAGGAAGTGGACTGGGATCTCGGGCTCGGGCCCACTCCGTGGCGGCCGTACAACAGCGGCTATGTGAACGGCAGCGGCTGGTATCGCTTCCACGATTTCGCCACCGATGTGGCGATGTGGGGCGCGCACACCGTCGCGCAGGCGCTCGCAGGGCTCGACCTGACGGGCGTCAACTTCATCGAGATCGACTACGCCGCCGACGGTGGCACGATGCAGACGCGGCTCTCCAACGGCGTGAAGCTCGTGCTCTATCGCGCGGTCGGCAGCGTGTGGCAGGCGTGCGACCTCTGGCACGGCTCCTGTGGCGAGCGCTTCGAGGGCCCCGGCGGTTGGGCGGGCGCGGCCGATGGCTATGCGAAGCCCGATGTCTCGGCACCGGCGCTCCTCAACGAGTACAAACAGGTGCTGGCGGAGTACACGGGCCGCACGCACCGGCCGCTGAACCATGCGCGCGACTTCTTCGATTGTATCCGGTCGCGCGAGCAGCCCGTGGCCAACCCCGGGGTCATGTTCCGCTCGATGAGCATCTGCCTCGCCGCCGACATCTGCCAGCAACTGCAGCGCAACGTGAAGTTCGACCTGCTCAAGGGCGAGTTCATCGGCGACGCCGACGCCACCCGCCTCGCGCAGCGCGTCATGCGCGTCCCCTACACGGCATAGCCCGGCCGGCAGCGCAACCGGAACGAAGGCAAACCATGCACCCCATAGGCCTTAAGCTCGCCCCCCTGCTGCTGGCTCCGCTGGCTGCGCTGCACGCTGCCGAGGCGCCGCAGGCAGCGCGGCCGGCAGAGCGTCACTTCAGCGCGAAACAGGTGTTCGATTACCGGCAACCGCTCATCTTCCAGGACGATTTCCAAACCATGCAGTTTGGCACATGGAACTTCTCCGAGGATGACCGCTACCGCCTCCCGAAGGAAACGCCCGAGCGGATGCAGATCGTGGCCGCGCCCGGCCTGGGCGCGGGGAAAAAGGCGGTGCGCTTCGCCGTGCGGCGCGGGCCGAACTCGTTCCGCTCGGAGATCTCGCTGCCCTCTGAGGCGGGTTTTCACGAGCGCTGGTACGGCGAACGCATCTTCGTGCCCGCCGAGTGGGTGTTCGATCCCGCCCGGGCCGTGGACATCGTCCTGCAGTGGCACGCCGTCCCCGGCAACTGGAAAGCCACCTACCCCAACCTGGAAATCTCCATCGGGAACACCAACTGGTTCATCCGGCAGAGCCATGGCTCGGCGCAGACCAAGCCGACGCGGGTGAACGAACGCCTGGCGGAGCCGGTCCAGCGCGGCACGTGGGTCGCGTGGGTAATACACGCCAAGTGGTCGCCGGGCGCCGACGGCCTCCTGGAAATCTGGCGGGACGGCAAGCGGGTGCTGGACCGCAAGGGACCGAACCTCTACTCGACGATTGGCGTGGATTACACGCCCTATCTCAAAACCGGCATCTATCACCCCGAATGGCACCTCGACAAGGACGGCAAGCGCGAGGCTTTCGACAAAGAGCATCCGGTGGCGACGAACAAGGTCATCTACGCGACGGACATCAAGATCGGCGACGAGCGCGCTTGCTATGAATCCGTTTGCCCGGACATGCCCCGGAGCGTGAAATGAATCGCACAGCATGGTTGACACTCGCCGCGCTGCTGCTGGCTTTGCCGGCGTCCGCCATCGGGCCGGAAGCGGTCCGCGCACCCATCTTCCGCGAACTGCAGCCGCTTTCCGTCCGCGGTGTGAATTATTTTCCGCGCGAGACGCCGTGGGGTGGGTTGTGGACCAAGACGCCGCCGGAAGTTTTTGAAAAGGACATGGCGCTCGCTGCGTCGCTCGGGTGCAACACCATCCGCACCTTCCTCACGTTTTCGGCCCACCTCGAGCAGGCGGGGTTGCTCGCGCCCGACGGCTCGCTGACGAGGGCTTATCACGAGAAGTTCGAACAGCTGCTCGCCGCCGGCTGGCGGCACGGCATCCGCGTCATCGTCTGCTTTGAGTTCAGCCAGCCGTGGCTCGCGGCGACCAACGCCGCCGCGCGCTGGCAGCGCACGCTTACGGACGTCATCGGTGCACACCGCGACGATGGCCGCGTATTGCTCTGGGATTTGATGAACGAGCCGGAGGAGGAAGCGAAATGGACCGCGGGAACGCGCGCCTACCTCAAGGCCGCGCTGCCGTTCATCAAGCAACTCGACCCGAATCATCTCACAACCATCGGCATCACGTTCCGCGCTGACCGCCTGGCCACCGTCGGCCTGCCGGATGTGATGCAATACCACGAGTACGCCGGGAAGGACGTTTTCTTCCGCGACGGCCCGCAGCGTGTGCTGGTCACTGTGGGACATCAACGCAAGGTCGGCGGCACGCGGCCGCTGCTGATCGGCGAGTTCGGCATAAGCACAGCACGCGACGATAAGTTAGGCGTCACTCCGGAACTGCGCGGCAAGATCGGCGCCGCACCCGGCACCGAGGCCGAGCAAACGCGGCTGTACGAGATTGTACTCGCCGGTGCCGGGCAAGCGCAGCTCGCCGGTGCGCTCGCGTGGTGTCTGCACGACTATCCCATCAAGAACCCGAATGAATCCCACTTCGGTCTCGTCCGCGCCGACGGTTCGCTAAAACCCGCCGCGGCAGTGCTGCAGAAAACCTTCGCGCGCTGGCAGGCTGCGGCAGCGAAAATCGACCACTGAATAGCGCCGCACGCACGTTGGGCGCACCCAGCTGCGCCCCTGCAAGACCTGAAGCGCATCTGCGTGGGCGGGGCTTTCCAGGCCCGCGAAATCCCGAGCCAGCAGGTAGTACACCAGACAAAGACCTCTCGCGGAGCGAGAGGTCTACTATGCCGGCAACGTTTTGCCTTTATCATCACCGCCCGACTCCGTATAACCCGCGCATGAAAATATTTCTGACGCTACTGGCCCTCACGTTGCCCGCGTTCGCTGTGCCGGAGATGCCGCTCAGCGGTGCTGCGGAAATCCGCGGTAAGGCGGGCGGCTCGGAGATCGTGATCAAAACCTCCGACCGCACGGCCGGCGCGATCTGCTCGCTGACGTGGAACGGCAAGGAGTTCATCGATGCCGCCGATCACGGACGCGAACTACAGTCGGCTTCGAACTTCGACGTGGATGGCGACATCAAGGACGAAACATTCAATCCCACCGAGGCCGGTTCGGCCCGCGACGGCGCGGGGCAGAAGACGACGAGCCGACTGCTCTATCTGCACGCCAGCGGCAACGAACTGGTGACGACCAACCAGATGGCTTTCTGGCTGGTGCCCGGTCAAAAATCCGGCGGCATCCCGGCACGCAACACCAAACCGCTCTCCGATCATCTGCTTGCGAAGCGCGTCCGCATCGGCATCCCGAGTTTCCCCAACGTCATTGACTATCAGGTCTCGTTCCTGTTGCCGCCGGGCGAGAAACATACGCGCGGCGTCTTCGAAGCGCTGACCGGCTACATGCCCGCCGAGTTCAGCGCCTTCTGGCGCTTCGACCTCAAGACGCGCAAGCTGGAGCCGCTGGACAAAGGCCCCGGCGAGATTCCCTCGCCCGTGATCCTCGCCACGCAGGACGGCCGCTACGCGATGGGGATCTATGCGCCACCCGCCGCCGGCGCACCGAAGACCACCTACGGCCGCTTTGAATTTCTGCACGCCAGGGTCACGAAGTGGAACTGCGTCTATCGCGTCACGAACCCCGCCGGCCTCCCCGCCGGCGACTACAGCAACCGCATGTTCGTCATCGTCGGCACGCTCGAAGATGTCCGCGCCACCCTCGACGCCGTGAACCGCCCGAATTGAGCGCCAACTGTTCCAATGCTTGCCTTGGAAAGTATTTCGCGAGCTTTTCCAAGCCTTGGAAAAAGCGTGCTTCCCGGTTTCCAAGCCTTGGAAAACCTGACATGATGCCGCGGTCATGACTGCGGACTGTAAGCACCTGCTGGCCTGCGGGAAGATTTTCTGGGGCGCTTTTCCTGCTGGCGCGCGCAGCGGCGGCGCGGTGCTGAAATTTTGTGGCGGCCCATGCGTTAGTGGTGCGATGCAAAACGGAGAATTTCTTTCATGATCAGAAAATGCTGCCTGCTGTTGCTCGCGTTCGCCAGCCTCGCGCTGCGCGCCGAGGATGATTTGGTCGCACAATTCCAACACCCGCCCGCGCCGGCTAAAACCCATGTGTGGTGGCACTGGATGAACGGGAACATCAGCAAGGCAGGCATCACCGCCGACCTGGAAGCCATGCAGCGCGTCGGCGTGGGCGGCGCCCAGATCTTCAACGCGGAATGCGGCATCCCGGCGGGCCCGGTCAGGTTCATGACGCCGGCCTGGCACGCGATGATCGCGCACGCGGCGCGCGAGGCCGACCGGCTCGGGCTGGAGCTGGGCATCCACAACTGCGCGGGCTGGACCAGCAGCGGCGGGCCGTGGGTCACGCCCGCGCTGGCGATGCAGGATGTGGTGAGCAGCGAGGTGCGCGTGCAGGGGCCGGCGCATTTCGCGGAGGCGCTCCCCCAGCCCGCGACACGGATCGCCTACTACCGCGACATCGCCGTGCTCGCGTTCCAGACGCCGCTCGATGGCCCGCTGATGAGCGAGCGCCGACCGAAGGTGACGGCGAGCGTGGCCAACTTTGAGGGCGGGAAGCTGATGGACCGCGACGGCGCCACCGTGGCCACGCTGCCGCTGCCGAAGCCGGGCGCCCCGCAGTATGTGCAGTTCGAATTCGCCAAGCCGTTCCCCGCGCAGGCGCTGCTGGTGACCATCCCCGGCGGCGTGGATTACACCGCCGACTACGGGCTCTGCGAGGCGCAGGCGCAGCTGCAGGCTTCCGCCGACGGCAAGAAATTCCGCACCATCCGCCCGCTCGTGCTGGAGCGGAAAATGTTCGGGCCGATGCCGGTCGGCTTCACCTTCGCGCCGGTCTGCGAGCGCTTCTACCGGGTCGTCTTCACGCGCGTCGGCGAGCGCAGCCCGCGCCTCGCGCTGGCCGAGCTCGAGCTGCTCGCGCGGCCGAGGATGGAAAATCTGGAAGCCAAGGCGTTGTACACGGTCGGCGTGGGCCTCAAACCGGAAAAGCAGCCCGTCCCCGCCGCACACTTCCTGCCGCGCACCGGCGTCGTGGACCTCACCAAGCAGCTCGCGTCCGATGGCCGCCTTGAGTGGGATGTGCCCGCGGGCCAGTGGACGATCCTGCGCTTGGGCCATACGCCAACCGGCAAGGGCAATCATCCGCCGGCCGAGGGCGGCTACGGGCTGGAGTGCGACAAGCTGAGCAAGGCGGCGCTGGACGCGCACTGGGCCGGCATGATGCAGCCGGTGCTGGCCGCTGTCGGGCCGCTGGCGGGCAAGTCGTTCAAGAACGCGATCATCGACAGCTATGAGGTGGGCGGCCAGAACTGGACGCCGCGGATGCGCGAGGAATTTCAGCGGCGGCGCGGCTACGATCCCTTGCCCTACCTGCCGGTCTTCAGCGGGCGCGTCATCGAAAACGCGGAGATCACCGCGCGCTTCCTCTTTGATCTGCGCCGCACCATCTCCGACCTGTTCGCCGAAAATTATTACGGCCGTTTTCGGGAGCTGTGTCGCGCGCAAAACCTGCAGGCGCTGATGGAACCCTATAGCGGCCCCTTCGATTCCTATCAGGTCGGCGCAGCCGCCGATCTGCCGATGGGCGAGTTCTGGATGCAGCGCGCACCCAATCCCTCGGTGAAGCTGGCGGCGTCCATCGGCCACGCCTATGGCCAGCGCGTGATCGGCGCCGAGTCGTTCACCGCCGACCCGGCGACGGAATTCTGGGACAAGGACCTGTTCGCCTACAAGGCGCTCGGCGACCTCGTCTATTGCGCCGGCATCAACAAGTTCGTGCTGCACCGCTTTACGCACCAGCCGTGGCCGGACCGCGTCCCGGGCATGACGATGGGCCAGTGGGGTTCGCACTTCGACCGCACAAGCACGTGGTGGGAGCAGAGCCGCGCTTGGTTCAGCTATTGCGCGCGCTGTCAGGCGCTGCTGCAGGCCGGCCGCTTCTGCGCCGACGCCGCCTACTACGCCGGCGAAAATTCGCCCTCCGAAATGCCGGTCCGGGAAAAACTCCAGCCGAGCCTGCCCGCGGGCTATGACTTCGATCAACTCGGCTCCGACACATTGCTGAACGCCCGCGTCGAGAACGGCCGCGTCGTGTTGCCCAGCGGTATGACCTATCGCGTGTTGGTGCTGCCGCCAGCGGGCCAGTACACGCCGCGCATGCTGCGCAAAATCAAGGAACTCGCCGAAGCCGGCGCGACGCTCGTCGGGCCAAAACCCACGCAATCGCCCAGCCTCGAAAATTATCCCGCGTGCGATGGCGAAGTGCGGCAGCTCGCCACCGCGCTCTGGGGCGCGTGCGACGGCAAGAGCATCACGGAAAACAAATGCGGCGCGGGGAAAATCATCTGGGGACAACCGCTCTCCGACGTGTTCGCCGCGCTCCGTGTTGAGCCGGACTTCGCCTGCGCCCCGACCAACGAGCCCAAGGTGGCCTACATCCATCGCACCACCGGCGACGCCGAGCTTTACTTCGTCTCCAACCAGAAGCCCGTCGTCCAGGAACTGCAGTGCATCTTCCGCGTCAGCGGCAAGCAGCCGGAACTGTGGCATCCCGACACCGGCCGGATGGAACTCGCCGCCGTGTTCCGCGAGGAAGCCGGCCGCACCATTGTGCCGCTGCTCCTCGACCCGGCGGGCTCGGTCTTCGTCGTGTTCCGCAACGCTGCCGGAAGCAGGACTCACTTCACCGCGACCTGTTCCACGCCAATCGCCAGTGAACCCGATTCGTTTCCAGCAATGACCATAACTCGGGACCCGAAGGGCAACTTGGTTCCTGCGATTTGGAAGTCAGGCGTGTTCACCTTCCACACGTCAGCGGGACAAGTGCAAACCCTCCAAGCAGGCACGGTGCCGCAGCCGCGCGAGCTCGAGGGCGCGTGGGAACTTTCCTTCCCGCCCAACTGGGGCGCGCCAGAGAAAATTACGCTGCCGAAATTGGCCTCGTGGACGGCGCATGAAAATCCGGGCGTGAAATATTTTTCCGGCACGGCCGGCTACCGGAAGACGTTCGACCTGCCCGCCGATTGGGTCGCCGGCGACAAAGAGTTGATGCTGGATTTGGGCGCGGTGAAGAATCTGGCCGAGGTCAGCTTGAATGGGCGCGATCTAGGCATCCTGTGGAAGCCGCCGTTCCGTGTGGATATTTCCGGCGCGGCCCGCGCCGGCGAAAACCGGCTGGAGATCAAGGTCACCAATCTCTGGTGCAACCGCCTGATCGGCGACGAGCAATTGCCGGACGATATCGAGTGGGCGCGCAGCGGCTTCTGGGCGCACGCCGGGCCGGAAGCGTGGCCCACATGGCTGCTGCAAGGCCAGCCGCGGCCCTCGGGCCGGAAGACGTTCACGACGTGGCACTATTTCACCAAGGATTCGCCGCTCCTGGAGTCGGGCCTGCTGGGGCCGGTCACCGTACGCGCGGCGCAAAAGAAAGAACTTGCCGAATGAGGAGAACATCATGAAGAAACCTGTGGTTGCGGCTTTGCTGGTGGGTGCGGCGGCATTGGCGGCGCGCGGCGCGGACGCATGGCCGGCCTACACGGTGGACTGGCGCGCGGGCGTGGAGTCGCCGGCGGATGTCTCGTTCCTGCTCTCGGCGCCGGCAGGCAAGGATGGCTTCATCAAGGCGCAGGACGGCCACTTCGTCAAACCCGATGGCTCGCGTCTGCGCATCTGGGGCATCAACGCGACAGGCGCGGCCGGGCTGCCCGCGACCAACAACGCGCCGGTGATCGCCGCCGCGCTCGCACGCCGCGGCATCAACTGCATCCGCTTCCACTTCCTCGACAAGGCCGGCGCGCTGACCGCCGCCAACCGGGACGACACGCGCGCGCTCGACCCGGCGGCGCTCGACCGGCTCGACCGCTTCGTCTTCGAGCTGAAGCAGCGCGGCATCTATTCGGACCTGAACCTGAACGTCTACCGCAGCTACAAGCCCGGCGATGGCGTCCGCGAGAGCGAGTGGCTCGGCATCGGCAAGGGCGCGACCTATTTCGACGAGCGGCTGCTCGAGTTGCAGCGCGAGTACGCGCGCAACCTGCTGACGCACACCAACGCCTACACCGGCCGCGCCTACCGCGAGGAACCGGCGGTGGCCATCGTCGAGTTCGTCAACGAGAACTCGCTCGTCGAGGCGTGGCTGGCGAACCGGCTGGTGGGCAACCAGACCAACAAGCCCAACGACACCTGGCACGACATCCCGCCGAGCTACGCCGCCGACCTGACCAAGAAGTTCAACGCATGGCTGCCCACGCACGTGCCCGCCGCCAAGCTCGCGGCGTGGCGCGGGGCCAGCGGGCACGTGCCGCGCATGAACAAGCAGCAGGCGCTCAAGGCCGACGCCGACCGCTTCGATGCCGAGGCGAACTTCTACATGGCGCTGGAGCGCGACTTCTTCCGCACCATGGCGAAGTTCCTGCGCGAGGATCTCGGCGTGAAGAATCTGCTTGTTGGCGACAGCGACCACAACCACGGCATGTCCGGCTACCCGCACGTCGCCGCGCTCGCGCAGCTCGATGCCGTAGATGGGCACATCTACTGGCAGCACCCGCGCTACCTCTCCGACCCGCGCAGCAAGCGGCGCGCGGGCTTCAGCATTCCCAACACGCCGATGGTGGATGACCCGCAGCACTCCAGCGTCGTGCAGCTTTCGCGCACCGCGGTCGCCGGCAAGCCCTACACGATCTCCGAGGCGAACCATCCGTTCCCCGCGGAGTACGCGTGCGAAGGCGTGCCGATCCTCGCCGCCTACGCCGCGCTGCAGGATTGGGACGGCATCTTCTGGTACTCGCTCGCGCACCAGGACGTGACCACCATGGAGAAAAACGCCCTGGCCCACTTCGACTTCGCCAAGGACGCGGTGAAACTCAACCAAATCGCCGCCGGCGCGCTCATGTTCCTGCGCGGTGACGTGCATACCGCCAAGCAAACGCTCGCGCGCAGCTACAGCCACGAACAGGTGCTCGCGAGCCTGCGCATGACTTACTGGAAAGAGCAGCCCTACTTCACACCCGGCTTCCCGCTGACGCTGCCGCTGATCCACGGCGTGCGCGTCAGCTCGTTCGATGGCCCGCCGACCGGCGCCTTCGCCGCTGCGCCAACCAACAACCTCGCGTCCGACACGAGCGAAATCGTGTGGCGCGCGAGCGGCAAGGGCACCGGCCTGGTCGTCGTGGATACGCCGCGCTCGCAGGCGCTGATCGGCTTCCTCGCCACGCAGGGCGGCGCGACGAAAAACCTGCGCGCCGAAATGCGCACGCCCTTCACCGCCATCACACTCGGCGCGCTCGACGCCAAGCCCATCGCCTCCGCCGGCCGCCTGCTCGTGACCGTCGGCTCGCGTATGATGAACAGCGGCATGACGTGGAACGAGAACAAGACCTCGCTGGAAAACTGGGGCAACGCCCCCGCGCGCCTCGAGCCGCTCGCCGGCAAACTTATTTTCCAAGGCCTGGAAAAGGCCAGCGCCGTCACCGCGCAACCGCTCGATGGCGACGGCGCCCCGCTCGGCGCACCGATCAAACTGGCCCGCGCCAACAACACCTGGACGCTCGACCTCGGCCAACCCGCCACACCCTGGTACGTCCTGACCGTGCAGCGCTGACCTTCAGTTTTCTAATGCCTGGGAAACCCAGCGTTGCTGCTTTCCAATCCTTGGAAGCATGCCCGCGAATGAACCATGGTAGGGCGGGCACGCCGTGCCCGCCGCCCGACAAACCAACCAGAAACCCGGCGGCGGTCGCGGCGCGACCGCCCTACCACAAGAGTGTTGGCGATTTTTCTGGACGACGGATTCGCTTCGGCAAATGCTGCGCGCACACGAGGAACACAATGAAGCACTTCATCATGGCGGCGGTTTTGTTCGGTGCGGTGGCGGCGTGGGCAGGCGATAGCGGCGCGCCCGGCTGGGCCGCCGATACGGCGGGCGGGCGTGGCGGGCAGATCATCAAGGTGACGACGCTGGCGGCTGCTGGGCCGGGCTCACTCGCGGAGGCGATCCAAGCCAAGGGGCCGCGTGTCGTCGTGTTCGAGGTCGGCGGCATCATTGACCTCGGCGGCAAGGCGCTCAATATCACCGAGCCGTTCCTGACCATCGCGGGGCAGACCGCGCCCGCACCGGGCATCACGCTGATCCGCGGCCAGCTTGCGGGCAAGAAGGTCCACGACGTCCTCATCCAGCACATCCGCGTCCGCGCTGGCGAGGCCGGGCACGCAAAGAAGAGCGGCTACGAGGTCCACGGGATTGACCACAGTGGCGCATGGAACATCATCATTGATCATTGCTCCTTGAGCTGGGCGACGGACGAAAATCTGTCCGCCTCCGGCCCGCGCTTCGACGGTAAGACGCTGGACGAGTGGCGTTCGAACACCTCGCATCGCGTCACCTTCTCCAACTGCATCCTCGCGGAAGGGTTGAGCAAGTCGACCCACGGCAAGGGCGAGCATTCCAAGGGGTCGCTGATCCACGACAACGCGACGGGGATCCTGATCGTCGGCAACCTCTACGCCTCGAACCGCGAACGCAATCCGCTGGCGAAGGGGGGCGTGCAGGCAGTGATCGTGAACAACTGGATCGCGAACCCCGGCAAGGCGGCGATACATTACGGAGCGGTGTCCAATGAATGGAAACCACACAACTTCATCGCCGGCCGGCTCGCGGTGGTCGGTAACGTGATGGAGGCCGGACCCGACACTGCGCCGAAACTGCCGCTCTTCATCAATCTCCGCCGCAGCCCGCTGGAACTGTTCATGGCCGATAATCTCGCGACCGATATGAACGGGAAACCTGTGCCGCTGACCACCGGCGAGTTCACCACGCTCGACGCGCGTCCCTTCTGGCCCGCCGGCCTGACCGCGCTGCCCGCGGCGCGCGTGAAGGAGCACGTTCTCAAGAATGCCGGTGCGCGCCCATGGGACCGCGACGACGTGGACAAGCGCATCCTGCAGACCGCCGTCGAGCGCAAAGGGAAGATCATTGACAGCGAGCAGGACGTCGGCGGCTATCCCACGGCGACGCCGACCAGGACCGTCTTCAATCCCTCCGAATGGAACCTCGACACGCTGGAGCGCAAAGCCGCGCGGCCCTGACATGCGAACGCCACTGCGGCAGGACGTTGATTCCGACAGGCTGCTGATAAGCTGAGATTCGCGGGGCTGAAAAACCCGCCCACAAAGAAGCGAGCGGGTTGGCGCCGTCTGTAGCCGGCAGCGGTGATGCCGGTCCCTGCCGCGAGGCTGCCGAGCGGTCGGGGCACCGCCCCCGGCTACAGCCACACCCTCACGGCGTACCCGTCTTCGTGGGCCGGGCTTTCCAGTCCCCACCCCGCACACTGGCGTGGAACCGGAGCCCGTTTGTGCGCTTCCGCTTCCGCGGGGCGTGGCGGGTGGCGGCGGCTCGGGTTCCAAACCCTGGGAAAGCGCGGCTGCACGCGAGTTGACAGCAGCTTAAATTTGCCGTAAAAGGCCGACCGTTCGAGGGTACGAAACAACACATGGAGTTACGATAATGGAAGCTAATCAAGCAGCAGGGGCAGCGTTGGGCGGAGCGGTTTTGATAATCTCGCTGATTGTGCTGGCGATCATGTTGATCCCTGCAATCTTCTATTGCCTGACGTTGCAGAAGGCGATGACCCGGGTTTCACCGGAAAACCGCGCGATGGGGCCGGGCATGGTCTGGCTGCTGTTCATCCCGCTCTTCAACATCGTATGGAACTTTTTCGTCGTGCTCAACCTGGCCAAGTCGTTGGGCGCGGAATTCAAAAAACGGAACATACCCGCGGAAGCCGAGCCGGCCAAGGGCATCGGCCTGGCGATGTGCATCCTGGCCTGCTGCGGCATCATCCCGGTGGTCAATTGGTTCAGCGGCATCGCCACGCTGGTCTGCTGGATCATCTACTGGGTCAAGATCGCGGGTTTCTCCGGCAAACTGGCGGCGCCGGCGGCCTGAGCCGCGGGCACGGACCATCCGGCACGGCGCGCGCGCCGTGCCTTTTTGTTCGGGCGCAGAAATAAATGGGATTTGCGGTTGACACCGCGCCGCGGTGCAGAGTATTTTCTGCCGGACTTTCGCAGCGAAGGAGCACAATTATGGCAAAGGCACTACGTTGGTTGGTGCTGGTGATTTTGATCTTGAGCGGCGTCGCCTTGGGGCTGGGCATCATGCTCTTCCTCCAGCGCGAGGTGCTCAAGGGACGCGCCCAGAAACTGGAAGAGTCGCACCTCGTGCTCTCCAAGAAACTGCATTACGACAAGCTCACGGCTGACCAGTTGAAGGCGAACACCAAGGATACGCTCGCCGCCATCGACAAGCCGATCAAGGACTTCAGCGTGTTTGCAGAGAAGATCTACGACACGCTGCAGGACACCAAGAAGACGCTCGCGACCACGCAGGCGGACCTGGCCAAGACCAAGGGCGAACTGGATACCACCAAGACGCAGCTGGCCGCGGCCAACACCGAGATCAACGGGCTGAAGGAAGCCGGCGCCAAAAAGGACACGGAGATCGCCGAGAAGGCCGGCAAGATCACGACCTTGGAGGGTGAAAAGACCGCCTTGCAGGCCGAAAAAGATGAGGGGCTTAAGAAGATCGCCAAGCACGAGGCGGACAACACGGAACTGCACGCCCAGATCAAGGACCGCGACCTGACGATCAAGGATTTGAACGCGCAGCTCGGCCGCGTCTATCCGATCCCCAAGGGCACGAGCGGCAAGATTCTCGCCGTCAGCCAGGACTGGAAGTTCGCCGTGCTCGATCTCGGCCGCGACAACGGGCTGTGGCCGAACGCGGAGATGCTGATCCACCGCGGGACCAACCTGCTCGGCCGCGTCCGCATCGGCATCGTCCACAAGAAGGTGGCGATTGCCGACATCCTCTCCGATTACACCGCGCCCAATGCGGTCATCCAGGAGGGCGACCATGTTCTCTATTAAAGTCGCCAGCTGGTTGGCCTTGGTCGTCGTGCTCCTTTGCGCGGGTTTGGTGACCCTGCAGGTGCTGGAGTTTCAGTTTTTCAGCGCGGAGCCGTCCGTATGGCTGAAGCCGTGAGCCGTCCACAGGAGCGCCGCCTTCCATTGCGCCTCTGGCTGCTGGCACTGGCGCTGGCTTGCTGTGCCGGTGGCTGCGCCACGGCGAACCGCGATTCCGATCTGCCGTGGAACATGCAACAGCCTTGGGAGACGGCGCCCTCGATCCCTGGGTTCACCCCTCCCTCCTAACCCGAAAGAAACGCCATGCAAATCCTGCGCCCGTTGTATCCCACCACCTGTATTGCGCTCGCGCTCGCGCTCGGCCTGTGCGCGTGCGGCAAGAAGAAAACCGAAGCGCCCCCGGCGCTGACGCCGCTGCCCGGCACGGCCAGCCAACCCGCGCCGGTGCGGCCGGACCCCAAGGCCACTGCCGTCACGGTGGACAGCTTTGTCATCACATGGGGCAATATCTACGCCGAGATGCAGCGGCTGCAGCAGGCGGGCGGCGGGAACATCACCGCCCAGCAAGCCGCCGATGGCCTCGTCGTCCGCCACCTCTTGGGCCTCGCCGCCGATCAGGCCAAGATCGTCGTCCCGGCGCAGGACATAGCCACCGCCATCAACAACGTCCGGGCGCAGGTGCCGACCAATACGACGCTCGAAACCGTCCTGCGCAACAACAACGTGTCCGACACCGAGTTCCGCAACAGCATCATCACCACGCTCAAGGTGAACCGCCTCGTGCAGCAGCAGGTCCTGAAAGTGCCGGCGGTGACCGATGCCGACATCAAGCAGTTCGTCAAAGAAAACCCCGCCCTGCTGAATGTCCCGGAGAATGTCTTGGCGCGCACCATCCTCGTCGCCACCGTGCCCAGCGACGATGCCGCCGCGCGCAAGGCCAAGAAGGTCAAGGCCGAGGGTATCCGCAAGCAACTGCTCGCCGGGGCCGACTTCGGCAAGCTCGCCGCCACCTTGTCCGACGATCCCACCCGCGTCCGCGGCGGCCAGCTCCCGGCGCTCCGGCGCGGCCAGGTGACCGATTCGGTGTTCGAGAAGGCCGCCTTCTCCCAGAAGGAAGGCGAGATCGGCCCGATCACCGAGACCCAGTACGGCTACGTCATCCTGCAGGTCCAGAAACACACCCTGGCCGGCACCCTCAAGCTCGACGAGGTCAAGGAGCGCGTCCGTGCGCTCGTCACCGACACCAAGCACCAGCAGACCGTGCAAGACTTCGTCGGCACCCTGCGCGCCAAGGCCAAGATCGTTTATTCCAACAACAAGAGCTGAGCCGTCGCCCTACGGTCCGCGCACCGCGCCGCGTGTTCCAGACCTTGGAAACGCGGCGCGTTGTTTTTCCAGGCCTTGGAATAATTTGCGCCGGGACAGTTCACGGCTGGCCGGCCCCCCGACAAGCCCGGGGTCAAAGGCTCGGCGTCCTCCCCTCCTGTTGAAAAAACCCGCCGCGGGTGCCCTCCGGCCGCGTTGTGGGCGGGGCGCATGGCGGCGGGCCGCGGGCGCAGCGCCCGGCGCGCTACGCGGCGAATTCGATGTGGCGGATGACGCCGAGCCGTCGGATCAGCAGGTGGACGACGAGGAAGGCGAGAATGTAGAGCGCGCCGCAGGCGATAAAGATAGGTGCATAGCCCAGCGCATCCACCACGTGGCCGATGTAGAGCTGCGACAGCGCGCTCATCAGCGACCCCAGCGCACCGCCGAGCCCGGTGACCGTGCCGACCGCATTCTTGGGGAAGACCTCCGCCACCAAGGTGATGTTACCCCAGCTCGCGTGGCAGAACATCATCCCCGCCACGATGGCCAGCGCCAGAGCGGGTTGGCCGACCTGCGTCGCCAGCAGGCAAAACACCGGCATCAGGCAGGTCATGACCAGCATCGTCGTTTTGCGCGCCCGGTTGAGTTCCCAGCCGCGACTGATGAGCCAGCGCGGCAAGGCGCCGCCGAAAACGTTGCCGATCGCCGCCACGGCGAAGGGGATCCAGGCGAACAGCCCGATCTGTTTCAGGTCAAAGCCGAGCTTGTGCTGGAAGTACAGCGGCATCCAGAACAAGAGAAAATAGCTGATCGGATCGGTGAGCATGCGCACCAGGACACAGCCCCACGTCTCGCGCATCCGCAGCAGGCGCGCGAGCGGCACCGGCTGCTCGCGCTCCTCGCCCCGGTCGGCGAGAATCAGCGCGCGCTCCTCCGCGCCGAGCCGCGGATGATCTTTGGGCAGCTTGAACAGCAGCAGCCACGCGAGGACCCAGACAAAGCCCACCCCGCCGGTGACCAGAAAGGCCGCACGCCAGCTGAACAGGACCGCGATGAAGGAGACGATCGGCGCCGCGAGCATCGAGCCGATGGCGGTGCCGGCGTTGAAGATGCCGACTGCGAGGGCGCGGTCGCGCATCGGGAACCACTCGCTGATCGCGCGCATGCCCCCGGTGAAACTGCCCGGCTCAAACACGCCGAGCAGGAAGCGAAAGAACGAAAACTGGCCCGCCGTGGCAGCAAAGATGTGCAGCATATTGGCCACGGACCAGCCGGATACAAAACCTGTGAACCCGCGCCGAGTGCCGATGCGGTCGATGATCAGCCCGCTGACGGCATACATGACGGAATAGCTGGCCAGAAACCAGGCGTTGATCTTGCCGTAGTCGGCATTGTTGAGGCCCAGGTCGAGCTTGATGGTGCCGATCAGCACCGACAGCGTCTGCCGGTCCAGATAGTTCAGCGCCGAGGCCAGGCACAGCAGGCCGGCAATCCACCAGCGCAAATGCGGAATGGGTTTTTTATTCATACGTCAGCTTTCACGGACAGGATCTCCAAGGCAAAAATTTTCTCGTCCCACCCGGCCGTGACCGCGCCGACGGGCAGCAGGCCCAGCCGCGCGGCCGGCTGCGTGGTGGCCAGCGGCAGCACCTCCGCGAGCGGCAGGCCGGTGAACCGCACGGTGTTCGCCACCGCCACGGGCATGGTCAACGCAGAGCCGGCCAGGTTGGGCGCCCCGGGCGCGGCAACGCGGCCCGCGGTATTCAGGTCCACCTCGGCGCCGCCGATCCGGTAGCTGCCCGGCGCGCAGCCGGCGGCGGCCATCGCATCGGTGACGAGGATCGAACGCGCCGGCGTCTTGGCGCGGATCATCGCCTTGACCGTCGCCGCCGGCAGATGGTGCCCATCCACGATGAACCCCGCCGTGAGCCCGTCCGCCGCGAGCTGCTCCCAGATGACGTTCGGATGGCGGGGCAGCAACTGCGCGCACCCGTTGCCGAGGTGCGTCGAGAGCGTCGCCCCTGCCTGTATCGCGGCGCTGATCTGCGCCGGCGTGGCGGCCGTGTGGCCGAGGGCCACGCAGATTTTTTGGGCCACCAGGTGCTCGATCAGTTCGAGCGCACCCGGGACTTCCGGCGCCAAGGTGACCAGCACGATGCGCCCTTCCGCCGCGTCCTGCCGCCGGCGGAAATCATCCACCGCGGCGGCGCGGACGTGCGCGAGCGGATGCGCGCCGCGCGGCCCATCGACGGCAGAAATGTACGGCCCTTCCATGTGCAGCCCCGCGACCGCGGCCTCGCCGAGCCGCACCAGGTTCCGGGCGCAGGCGGCAAAATCCTCGAAGGTGCTGGTGATCAGGGTCGGCAGCAGACGCGTCACGCCGGTCGCGCGCAGCGCCGCGAATGCGCGCCGCAAGTCCTCGGGCGCCGCCTGCGGACCGTTGAAGTCCACGCCCGCGAAGCCGTTGACCTGCAGGTCGAAAAAACCGGGGAAGGTTATGCGCATGGCCGCCTTGCATCCGCGGCCTTGTCCTGCCGGGGCGTCCCTGCAGGCCGCCTGCGCACCGCCGCCCACCCGGGTGCGTCGCCAGCGGCGATGACATATGCTCGCATGGGGGTGGTTTTTACCTGAAGGGCCACGTGCGCTCAATGCAATTAACGCGGGCCGCTGCGGACAGGAGCGCGGACGCCCGGCCGGCCCCGGACCTGGGGCGCTGCACGCCGCCGGGCCCGCCGTTAAAAACCGTCGGCCGCGACAGGCTTGAATGGGCCGGGGAACCAGCCTATATTCTCCGCGCAACCAGGAGACCAATATGAAGCTGAGCTTTTCGCAGTGGTTCGTACCCGTCGCCGGCAGCGCCCTGCTCCTCGCGAGCAGCGGTTGCGCCATGTTCCGCGCCTCGGTGGCCGAGGTGGACGTGAACCAAAAACAGCACATGGACGCGGACTATGACTACACGGACATGAAGCAGATGACGCAGGGCTTCGTGAACGACATCCTCGCCAGCAAATTCATCGCGAGCGCGCCGCAGGCGCCGATCGTGATGATCGCCGGCATCCAGAACCGCACGCAGAAGTTCGAGGACATGAAGAACTTCACCGACCAGGTGCGCACCTTCCTGCTGCAGTCGGGCAAGGTCCGCTTCATCAACGAGGTGCGGCGCGACGACCTGCTCAAGGAGCAGGGCTATCAGGCGGCCAACGCGACACCGGAGACGCAGACGCGCGTCGGCCGGCAGCTCGGCGCGAAGTACATGATCAGCGGCTCCTTCACCGAGATGAACCAGCAGTCGCCCAAGCAGGTGCGGATCTCCAAGCAGCTGGTCAAATATTACAAGCTGACCTTCGAGATCACGGACCTGGAGACCAGCGAGCTGATCTGGACGAAGGAGCAGGAATTCGCGCGCAAGGAAAGCCAGCCGCTGATCGGATGGTAACCCATGGCGGGTAATCTCCGGCGCGCATTGGCTTCGGCGCGCCCCGCGCTGCTCGCGGCGGCGCTGTTGCCGGCGTTGTGGACCGGTTGTTCCACGCCGCTCGCCGGCGCCCGCCAGAACTTCTACGCCGGCCGCCTGCCAGAGGCCGAGTCGTCGCTGGACAACGTCACCCCGCGGCCCAAGGACAAGGTCCTGTTCCTGATGGAGCGCGGCACCATCCGCCAACAGCGCAGCGAGTACGCGGCGAGCGCCAAGGATTACATCGCCGCCGCCGAAGAAATCGACCGGCTCTGGACCATCAGCGCCTCCAAGGGCACCGCCAGCTTCGTCATCAACGACAGCGTCCAGGACTTCCGCGGCGCGCCCTATGAGCGCACCCTGCTCGAGGCTTTCAATACGCACAACTTCCTGGTGCAGGGCGACTGGGACAACGCCGCCGTGGGCGCCCGCCGCGTCATCCGCTCGCTCGATCCCGACCGGCGCGGCGACTATCCCGAGGACGCTTACTCACGCTATCTCGCGGGCTTCTGCCTCGCAATGATTGACGACGACTCCAACGCCACGATCCAGTACCACAAGGCTGACGGGCTGGCGGCGCGCGCCACGATTGACCCGCACTCCGGACGCGTGAGCTATAAATCCCCTGTAAAAGTTTCCACCAACGTCTCGCTGAACTCCGAGGCGCCGCTGATGCCTCCGACCCAGCCCGCGCCGCCGCCACCAACCGGTTCCAATACGGCCGAGCTCGTCTGCTTCGTCCTCACCGGCCGCACGCCGCCGGCCGACGCCAACCCCGGGCTGGTCGAGGCCTTCTCGATCCCCATGTACGCCGAGATCCGCCACCACGGCCAGGTCTTGGGCCGCAGCTACCTGCTGACCGACACCGGCGAGCTGGCGCGCAAGACGGCGGAGAAGGAAGCGCTCGCCAACGCCGTCAAAACCGGCATCCGCATCGGCATCAAAGCCGCCCTCGCCATCTGGGCCGAACAGCAAAAGGATGGGCTGGGCATGCTGGTCTTCCAGGCGCTCATGTTGCTGGAGGAGCCCGATGTCCGCCGCTGGGAAACGCTGCCACAGCAGCTGCAGGTCGCGCGCGTCCGCTGCCCACCCGATCTCAAAGATTTCGACATCGTCTTCCGCACCAGCGGGGGCGCCACCGTCCGGACCCTGCACATCACGCAACCGATTGCGCACCGGCGCAACATCTTTGTTGCCGTCGTCCGCGACATCACCCCCGTCACCGCGCCAAACGTCGCGCGCGACACCGCTGCCCGCCCGCATGCGCGCGCCGTGGAGTGGGAGACCGCGCCACATATAACCTCCCCGCGCCGCCCCTCCAGCCGCTATTGATCTTCAGCGCGTACCCCTCGCTCGCGCAGGAGGGCCCTTCAAACGATGGCGCACAAGCCGGCACCCGGTGTGGCCTGCGGGCCGAGGCCTGCACGCTGCCGTTTGTAGCGCTCGGGATCGATGGCATGTTTGCGCACGCGCAAGCCCATCGTGCGCTCGGTCAAGCCCAGGGTGCGGGCGGCCGCGGCCATGTTGCCGTGATGGGCTTGCAGCGCGTCGGAGAGCATTTCCTGCTCCAAGGTCTGCAACATGGCTTCCAATTTCCCGGATGACGTTGCATCGGTGCAGGTGGCCTGCCGTAACGAGGGCGGCAGGTGGTAGCCGTGGATGACGCCATCCGTCGCCAGCAAGACGGCCCGCTCCATGTAGTTTTCGAGCTCGCGCACATTCCCCGGCCAGTGGTGGCTGAGCAGCAACTCCATCGCGGTGGCACAGATGCGCCGGACCCGCTTGTGGTCGGTCTGGTTATACTTGGCGATGAAATGGTCCACCAAGGACGGGATATCGGTTTTGCGCTCGCGCAACGGCGGGATGCAGATCGGAAAAATATTGAGGCGGTAGAAAAGGTCGTCCCGGAACCTGCCTTCACGGATCAGGTCTTCCAGGGGCCGGTTCGTGGCGGCCAGCACCCGCACGTCCACGGCCAAGGTCTGGTTGCCGCCCAGCCGTTCGAATTCGCGCTCCTGCAGGACGCGGAGCAGTTTGATCTGGGTGGCGGGCGACAGGTCGCCAATTTCATCGAGGAAGAGGGTGCCGCCCTGGGCCATCTCGAAGCGGCCTTTGCGCGTGGCTGCCGCGCCAGTGAAGGCGCCCTTCTCATGGCCAAACAATTCGCTTTCAATGATGTTCTCGGGCAACGCGGCGCAGTTGACCTTGACGAACGGTTGCTGGGCGCGCGGGCTGTTGCAATGGATGGCCTCGGCGACCAGTTCCTTGCCCACCCCGCTCTCCCCCCGGATGAGCACCGTCGTGCTGCTCTGCGCCACCTGCTGGATCTGCTGCAAGAGCGAGCGCAGGGCGCCGGAGTTGCCGATCAGCCGATGGTTTTTCAACCGGTCCAGCAAGGCACCCTGCAGCCTTTGATTTTCATCCTCCAGCGCCCGCAACTGTTCCCGGCTGGCTTGGCGCAGCCGCACCGCCTGGGCGATCAGGGACGCGATGATGGACAACAAACGGAGGTCCTCCGTGCAGGCGATATCATCGGAGAACAGCCGGTCGGCGCTGAGGGCGCCGATGGTTTCCTCGCCGAGCCGGATCGGGACACAGATAAAGGAAATGTCTTTGCGGTCGCGCGCGATGTCGCGGCGGCGCGTCTTGGTGCGGTCCAGAAACAAGGGTTCCTCGGAAACACGGGGGACCACCACCGGCCGGCCGGTTTGCACGACCTGCCCGGTCACGCCTTCACCCTGCTTGTAACGCCCGCGCAAGCGTTCCTCGGGCGAAAGGCCGAAGGCGGCATCGATGCTCAATTCGCCCGTCTCGCGGTCGAGGATGGTGATGGTGCCGCGCAGCATGCCCATGCGCTCGGCCATCATCTGGAGCAGCGGATTGACCACTTCCCCTAGGTTCAGGCTGCGGTTCAGCAGCTGGGTGATGTCGAACAGCAGCGAGAGTTCCTGCAGCCCCCGGGGCGCGTCGTGGAGGGTCTGCGCGCTGCGGGCGCTCAGCCCCGGCTTGTCTGTCTGGAAGGCTGATGGCATCTCTGATCCATCCCAGAAAGTGGGGAAGAAAGCCCCGCGACGGGAGGGCGGTCTCGTCGCGGGGCCGGCCTTGCGGCCTTGGAAGTCCGGTCAGAACGCGTAGCTGGCGGTGAGGCTGCCGACGAGGCGGTCCTTGTGGCCGTAGAGCGCCTCGGCGCCGTCGCCG
>CAIWHP010000220.1 GCA_903912445.1 uncultured Lentisphaerota bacterium | reverse complement strand
GCCACGTGGCGCCCGCCCGCTGTGCGCCTGACCTCCTGCCAGACCGCCGAGCGCGACCTGCAGACCTACTGCGCCGACAACCGGATCACCCGGCGGCTCGAGGAGAAGATGCCGTCTTCGTTGCTGGCCAAGTTCAAGCAGTCGGTGCTGGTGTATTACAGCGGAACCTGTACGGAAAAAATCGCGCATCTGGATCAATTGCCCGTGTCCACGCTGGTGCACTTCGTCGATTATCTCAAGGGCGGGTTCGACAAGGAATATCCCGACCACCTGCCGCCGCGCGCCGACTTCGGCACGCCGCAACAGTTCCGCGAATTTTTCGATGCCTGCCACGCGCGCGGGCTGCTCGTGATGCCCTACACCAACCCCACGTGGTGGTGCGACCATCCGCGCGGCCCGACGTTCCTGCGCGAGGGCGAGGCGCCGCTGCTGCGCAACCTGAACGGCAGCCTGAGCTACGAGCGCTACCACGTCAACGACGGCTACACCGTCTGCCACTGGCATCCTGCGGTGCAGCGCGCGAACCGCGAGGTCGTGCGCCAGTTCAGCGAGGACTATCCCGTGGATGTGTTGTTCCAGGACCAGACCGGCGCACGCGGCTGGCGCTATGACCTCAACCCCGCGTCGCCCACACCGGCCGCCTACATCGAGGGCCTGCTCTCGCAGCTGCGGGAAGATGCCGCGCGCCAGCCGCTCTCCACCGAGGGCGGCTGGGACCGCACGGCCAACTACGAGGCCCAGCTCTGCGGCTTGAGCTTCCAAATCGTGCCCACCGAACATGCGCCCGATCACGTGCAACTGCTCAAATACGTTTATCCGCCGCAGACGTGGGACATCTTCCCGCTTGCGCAGCACATCGCGCATGACAAGGCGGCGCTGCTCTACCACGACCTGGGCCAGTTCGTCACCAACCCCGAACTCGTGGCCTGGACGCTCGGGCTGGGCTTCGGCATGAGCTATCGCGTGGCGGCCAAGGCGCTGGACGAGCCCCGGCCGCGCGAGTGGCTGCGCTGGCTCGACCGTCTCCAGAAATCCGTCTGCGCGCGCTACACCGGCGCGCCGCTGCGCGCCTTCGCGCACGAGCGCCCGGTGCCGCCGGCGCTGGACGACGATGGCTTGCTGCGCGCCACCTTCGGCGCGGTGGAAGTCGCCGCGAACCTGGGCGCCCGGCCGCGCGGCGCGCTCGCCGCCCACGGGTTTCGCGCCACCGCGCCCGGCCTGGTCGCCGCGCGCCTGCAGACCCTCGGCGGCCGCGACTTCGGTACCGACGGCGTCTCGTTCGTCGCCGAGGGCGATGCGCAGAAAATGGACCTCTGGATTTTCGCGACGGCCGGCAGCGCCGTCGCCGTCGAGCTGCCCTGCGCTCCGGCCGGCAACGCCCGGCTGCTCCTCGACGGTGCCGGCCCCGTGCAGGTGACCCTGGCGCACAACACCGCGAGCTTCCAGCTGCCCGACGACGCCAGCCGCACGAGCACGCCCTGGCTCTGGCATGCCACGCTCGCCGCGCCCTGAGGCCAGCCGGCGCCACCCTGCAACCCATGCCGCGCGACGCGGTGGTGCATGGGCCGGTGGCGGCAAGGTTTGGAAATTATGCGGCGGGTTGTATAATCGGGCATGAGCAAACCCGTAAAAAAACTGGACGAGGCGCAGAAGACGCGGCTGCTGGCGGAACTGCACCGCGATGTGGCGCAGCGGCAGCGGGGCTACCGCGAGCGCGCGCTCAAGCTGTTCCCGCCGGTGTGCGCGCGGTGCGTCCGCGAATTTGCCGGCGTGCGGCTCAAGGAGCTGACGGTCCACCACCGGGATCACAACCACGACAACAATCCGCCGGACGGCAGCAACTGGGAGCTGCTCTGCGTCTATTGCCACGACCACGAACACGAAAAGATGTTCCTCGGGCAGCACCTGACCGGCGAGGCGACCGAGACCGCCGCGCCCGTCGCCACCTTCCAGCCCTTTGCCGGGCTCGATGATTTGTTCAAGAAGAAGTGACGCATGTCGGAGGTCGGGTGGCGCGGGGGATAGGTCGCATAAGTCCTAATAGGGCGTTTTGGTCCTTTTCCGTTTTCGGCAGCCCGAGACGCGGGACTCTCGACACGAGACTGTTTCCCCGGCCTTGGAAAACGCCGCGCGCTCTGCTAGCGTCCGCGCATGGATTTGAACGCCTATCTGGCCGCGCGCCGGCAAGAGGTGGATGCCGCGCTGGAGCGCCACCTGCCGCGCGCCGAGGAGCAGCCCGCGCGGCTGCACACGGCGATGCGCTACAGCCTGCTGGCCGGCGGCAAGCGGCTGCGCCCGATCCTGTGTCTCGCCAGCGCCGAGGCGGTCGGCGGCGGGCGCGAGGCGGCGCTGCTGCCGGCGCTCGCGCTGGAATGCCTGCACACCTACACGCTGATCCACGATGACCTCCCGGCGATGGATGACGACGACCTGCGCCGCGGCCTGCCGACCTGTCACAAAAAATTTGACGAAGCGACCGCGATCCTCGCGGGCGATGCGTTGCTGACGCTCGCGTTCGAGCTGCTCGCCCGGGCGACGCCGGCGGCGCAGCTCGTGCTGGAGCTGGCCGAGGCGGCGGGCAGCCGGGGCGTCGTCGGGGGGCAGGCCGAGGATCTGGCGGCGGAAGGTCGCGCGCCGGATGCGGAGCTGCTGGAATTCATCCACACGAACAAGACGGGCAAGCTGCTGCGCGCGGCCTGCCGCATGGGCGCGCTGACGGCCGGGGCCGATGCCGGTCAGCTCGCGGCCCTGACCACCTACGCGGCAAAGATCGGGCTGGCCTTCCAGATTGCCGATGATGTGCTCAACGTGACCAGCACCCCGCAGCAGCTCGGCAAGGCCGTGGGCAGCGATGCGGCCCGCAAAAAGATGACCTATGTGGCGCTGTATGGGCTGGAGACCGCGCGCGCCAAGGCCGCCGCGCTGATCGTCGAGGCGCAGGCGGCGCTGAAGCCGCTGGGCACCCCGGCGGCGCCCTTGGTCGCGCTCGCGGAATTCACCGTCCGACGTTCCTCCTGACCGCAACCCCCACCATTCCCCATCCACCATGAAGAAGAGAATCCTGATCAGCAACGACGACGGCATCCACTCGCCGGGCATCCAGGCGCTGTACGAGGCCGTCAAGGATCTGGGCGACGTCATCGTGGTCGCGCCGGCCGGCGAGCAGAGCGCCGTGGGCCACGCGATCACCTTGAGCGACCCGATCAAGGCGCGGCCCATCGCCCGGCCGGACGGCTTCCACGGGTTTGCGGTCGGCGGCACGCCGGCGGACTGCGTCAAGCTGGCGGTCTGCGCGCTGCTGCCGGAGAAGCCGGACCTGATCCTCAGCGGCATCAATCTCGGGCCGAACACCGGCATCAGCGTGATCTACTCCGGCACGGTATCGGCGGCCACCGAAGGCGCGATCCTGGGCATCCCGAGCGTCGCCATCTCGCTGGGCAGCTACCAGACCCCGCGCTGGGAGACGGCGGCGCGCGTGGCGCGGCAGGTGGCCCAGCAGGTGTTGCGCGGCGGGCTGCCGCCGGACACGCTGCTGAACGTGAACGTGCCGAACCTGCCGGCGAAGAGCGTCCGCGGCTACCGGACGACGCGGATGGGCCGGTCGCGGTTTGTCGAGAAGTTCGACCGCCGCACCGACCCGCAGGGCAACGTCTACTACTGGATGGACGGCGACCTGGAACTGCTCGGCGACGAGGACGGGACCGACATCATCGCCGTGCGCGAGGGCTATGTCTCGCTGACGCCGATCTGGTTCGACCTGACGCACCGGGCGGCGCTGCCGGCGGTGAAAAAGTGGAACTTGAAGTGGCGGAAGCCGTGAGCGGCGCGCCCCGCGGACCGCGGGCGGGGGCGCGGTTTTCCAAGCCTGGGCACCCCGGCGGCCGGCTTTTCCAAGGTCCGGAAAAAAGCGGCTTTGATTTTGGCGGGCGCGGTATTAAGCTCCCGGGCGCTCGACACATCGGAATTCGAAGGTGACCCTTGACGGCGAATGACGACTATATTTTAGAGATCCTGCAGAGCGTGGGCCTGATCACCACCGAGCAGGCCTCGCAGGCCCGCAAGGAGGCCCGCGATCAGGACAAGGCGGTCATCGACGTCCTCGCCGGGGGCGGGGTGGTGCCTAAGATCGATATCCTCAAGGCCTTGGCGAACCAGTTCGGCATGGACACGATCCGGCTGGAGGGGATGAACCTCGAGGCGGAGGTCATCGACATGGTGCCGCCGGAGGTGGCGCGGCGCTACAAGATCGTCCCGGTCTACAAGAGCGAGAACACCCTGACGGTCGCGCTGAGCGATCCGCTGGACGTGGAGACGCTGGACGGGCTGCGCTACATCCTGAAGATGAACGTCGAGGGCGTGGTGGCGCTGGCGGAGGAGATCGAGGCCGCGCTGCACAAGTATTATGCGACGCGCGGGGCGACGGTCGAGTCCATGCTGCAGGACATGACGCAGAGCGAGGCGGACAAGCCCGGCGGGATGCAGGCTCTGCTCATCAACGAGGCCGACTCCACCGAGGCCGACGCGCCGATCATCAAGCTGGTCAGCCTGATCATCATGGAGGCGTTCCGCAGCCGGGCGTCCGACATCCACCTGGAGCCGATGGCGAAGAAATTCCGCGTCCGCTACCGCATCGACGGCGTGCTGCACGAGGTGGAGAGCCCGCCGAAGCGGCTGCAGTCGGCGATCCTCTCGCGCCTGAAGATCATGGCCAACATCAGCATCGCGGAGAAGCGCGTGCCGCAGGACGGCCGCATCCGCATCAACGTGATGAGCCGCGACCTGGACTTGCGCGTGTCGACCGTGCCCGCGAGCCACGGCGAGAGCATCGTCATGCGTATCCTCGACAAGCAGAGCCTGGCGCTGGGCCTGCCGCAGCTCGGCTTCTTCTCCGACGACCAGCAGACCTTCGAGCGGATGATCGCGCTCTCCGACGGCATCCTGCTGGTGACCGGCCCGACCGGCTCGGGCAAGACGACGACGCTCTACGCCTGCCTGAACTACATCAACCGGCCCGACCGCAAGATCATCACGGTGGAAGACCCCGTGGAATACCAGATGAGCGGCATCAACCAGGTGCAGGTGCGCACGGACATCGGCATGACGTTTGCCGCGGCGTTGCGGGCGATCCTGCGCCAGGCGCCGAACATCATCATGATCGGCGAAATCCGCGACTTGGAGACGGCCGAAATCGCCGTCAACGCCTCGCTCACCGGCCATCTGGTGTTCAGCACCCTTCACACGAACGACGCGCCGAGCGCGGTCATCCGCATGATCGACATCGGGGTGAAGCCGTTCCTGGTGGCCTCCAGCACGCGCGCGATCATGGCCCAGCGCCTGGTGCGCAAGATCTGCGAGAAGTGCAAGGAGCAGTATGCGCCGACCGACGCCGAGCTGCGGCTGCTCGGGCCGGCGGCCGCGCAGCTGGAGCAGGCGATCCTCTACCGCGGCAAGGGCTGCAGCGACTGCCGCTTCACGGGCTGCCGCGGCCGGCTCGGCCTGTTCGAGATCTTTGTGCTCAACGACGAGGTCCGCAACATGATCTTCGGCAATGTGGGCGCGATGGAGCTGCGCAACTCGGCGCGCCAGCTCGGCATGCGCACGCTGCGCGAGGACGGGCTGCGCAAGGTCGTGGCCGGGGTGACCACGCTGACGGAGGTGTTGCGCGTGACCATGGGAGACCAGTCATGACGATGAAGTGCGCCGACATCGCCGTCAGCGACCTGCTGCAGCTGGTCGTGGACGAGGGCGCGTCGGACCTGCACCTGGCGGTGGGCGTGCCGCCGATCTTGCGCATGCACGGCAACCTGCAGCCGCTGGACTCCGAGCCGCTGCGCCCGGAGGATACCGAGCGGTTCATGAAGAGCATCACGTCCGAGGAGCACCAGCAGAAGATCCGCGAGATCGGCGGCACGGACTTCGGCTTCGGCTTCGGCAGCGTGGCGCGCTTCCGCGTCAGCGTGCTGCGGCAGAAGGGCGTGCTCGGCATGGTGCTGCGCCTGATCCCCTCGAAGATGTTGACGCTGGCGGAGATCGGCCTGCCGCCGGAGATCAAGGACCTGCTCTACCGGCCGCGCGGCATCATCCTCGTCACCGGCCCCACCGGCTCGGGCAAGACCACGACGCTCGCGAGCATGATCAACATCATCAACACCGAGCGGGACTGCCACATCATCACGGTCGAGGACCCGATCGAGTATTACCACGCGCACAAGAAGAGCATCGTCACCCAGCGCGAGATCGGCGTGGACGTGCCGAACTTCAAGGAGGCGCTGCGCCGCGGGCTGCGCCAGGACCCGGACGTCATCCTCGTCGGCGAAATGCGCGACTTGGAGACGATGGAGGCGGCGATCACCGCGGCTGAAACCGGCCATCTGGTCTTCGCCACGCTGCATACCACGGGCGCGGCGCGCACGGTGGACCGCATCGTGGATGCGTTCCCGACCGACCAGCAGGAGCAGGTTCGCACGCAGCTCTCCTCGACGATGCAGGCGGTCATCTCGCAGCTGCTGCTGCCGCGGGCCGACAAGCCCGGCCGCGTCGCCTCGTTCGAGATCATGATCGCCACGCCCTCGATCCGCGCGCTGATCCGCGACAGCAAGACCTTCCGCATCACCTCGGACATCCAGACCGGCGCGCGCTACGGCATGGTCACGATGGATGCCAGCCTGCTCGGCCTGTTTGAGCGCGGCCGGATCAGCTACGAGGAGCTGATCACGAAGTGCCAGGACCCGGAAGCGATCTCGCAAAAGCTGACGGAATTGCAGAAGGGGAAATGAGGACCCATGGCGGAAACCGAAATCCATGATCCGCTGCTGCAGCAACTCCGCGACGAACGGCTGCTGACGCCCCAGCAGGTCGAGGACATCACCGACGAGCACGAGCGCACCGGCAAGCCCGTGCGGCAGCTCCTGATGGACCTGGGCTTGCTGAACGAGGAGCAGATCCTCGGCGTCATCGCCCGCGTGCTGGGGGTGCGCAAGGTGCACCTGCGCGACCTCGACATCCAGCCGGACGTCATCCGCGCCGCGCCGGTCAGCGTGGTGCGCATGTACAACATGGTGCCCGTCGAGCTCGGCCCCAATGCGATCGTGCTGGCCACCTGCGACCTGCCGAGCACGGAGGTGACCGACGAGCTGCAGTTTGTGCTCACGCGCGACGTCAGCTTCGTCCTCATGGGCGAAGAGGACATCAAGACGCAGATCAACCGCTTCTATGGCGAGGAGAGCGAGTCGGTCACGGACATGCTCTCCGCGCTGGAGTCCGACCTCGAGAACGCCGGCGACACGATCGAGGTCAAGGGCGGCGACGACATCAGCATGCTCGCGCAGGCCGCCAACGCGACGCCGGTGGTGCGCTTCGTCAACCTCGTGATGTACCAGGCCGTGCAGAACCGCGCCTCCGACATCCATTTCGAGCCGTTCGAGACCGAGTTCAAGATCCGCTACCGCGTCGACGGCGCGCTCTACGAGATGGCGCCGCCGCCGAAGCACCTGGCGCTGCCGGTGACCTCGCGCATCAAGGTCATGAGCGGCCTGAACATCGCCGAGCGCCGGGTCCCGCAGGACGGCCGCATCCAGATGCCCGTCGGCGGCCGCATGATCGACTTCCGCGTGTCCACGCTGCCGACGCAGTTCGGCGAGAGCGTCGTGCTCCGCGTGCTCGACCGCAGCGTCGTCTCGCTGGAACTGGAGAACCTCGGCATCCCCGACGACATCTTCCAGTTCTTCTGCGACGACATCGACAAGCCGAACGGGATCGTCGTCGTCACCGGCCCGACCGGCTCCGGCAAGACCACCACGCTCTATTCCGCGCTGCGCCGGCTCAACTCCATCGAATACAAGCTGCTCACCGCCGAGGAGCCCGTCGAATACGACATCGAGGGCCTCGTGCAGGTGCCGGTCAACGAGGAGGTCGGCGCCACCTTCGGGCGCTGCCTGCGCGCCTTCCTGCGCCAGGACCCGGACGTGATCATGATCGGCGAAATCCGCGACCACGAGACCGCGGAAATCGCCATCCAGGCCTCGCTCACCGGCCATCTGGTGTTCAGCACGCTGCACACCAACGACGCCGCCGGCGCGATCACGCGGCTGACCGACATGAACGTCGAGCCGTTCCTGATCGCCTCGACGCTGGAGGCGGTGCTCGGCCAGCGGCTCGTGCGCACCGTCTGC
>CAIWHP010000219.1 GCA_903912445.1 uncultured Lentisphaerota bacterium | reverse complement strand
TCCCGGTCTGCTGCGGTAAGAACGTGTTAGGCGCGGCTGTAGCGGCGGTCTGTGACCGCGCTGCAGAAGAGCCCGCCACACAGGCCTGCCTGCGGTTCGTCGTGCGTGCGCGATTGCGCCCGCGCAGGAAAACACCTAGGATACCACCGCTGGTGATGCGTTCTATGAAGGCGAGTTGGAAAGAGTGGTTGTGGCTGGCACCGTTGGCGCCGCCGTGGCGGCTGGCGGTGTTCGGCTTGGGCGGCGCGGCCTTCGGGCTGGCGCTGGTCGTGGCGCATATCTCGCGCGCGGCGTCCTACATGTCGGACAAACCCGAGGCCTGCCTCAACTGCCACGTGATGAACAACGCCTACGCGACGTGGCAGCACGGCAGCCATCACCTCGCGGCGGAATGCGGCGACTGCCACCTGCCGCACCAGAACCTCGTCGCGGAGAAGGCTTTCCAGGCGCGCGACGGCCTGCGGCACTCCTATGTCTTCACCTTCCGCCTGGAGCCGCAGGTGCTGGAGCTGTCCGAGGGCGCCAAGCCGGTGGTGCAGGGCAACTGCCTGCGCTGCCACGCGAACCAGTTCATGATGGCGCGGCTGGCGGCGGTGACCGAGCGCCGCTGCTGGGACTGCCATAGCGGCGTGCACGGCCGGGTGATCAGCCTCTCCGGCACGCCCAACGCGCACCGGCCGCCGATCCCGGCCGCCGGGCTGGAGTGGATGAAAGCGAAAGCAGGAGCACAACCATGAGCACCAACGAAACGTCCGCCGAAAAACGGCTGCCCAAGTGGGTCGGGCCGGTGATCTTCTGCCTGACCGCGGGCATGATCATCGTGCTGGCCATGCTGGCGGTGAGCATCATGGAGCGCCGCTGGGAGGCGCAGCGCCCGGCGCTGGTGCTCAAGCCCATCGCCCAGTGGGAGCCGGACAACGCCGTCTGGGGCCAGAACTATCCGCGCGAATACGAGAGCTATCTGCGCACCCGCGAGCCCGGCGTGGCCACGCTCTTCGGCGGCGCGACGCAGCGCGACTACCTCGAGCGCGACCCGCTGCAGGTCATCCTCTTCGCCGGCTATCCGTTCAGCAAGGAGTACAAGCAGGCGCGCGGCCACTACCACGCCGTGACGGACGTCTCCAACTCCAAGCGCGTGACCGAGAAGAACGTGGGCACCTGCTGGACCTGCAAGAGCACCGACGTGCCGAAGCTGATGGCTGAGATGGGCGTCGAGAATTTCTACAAGAGCCGGTTCGTCGACCTCAAGAGCCGCGTCACGCACCCGATCGGCTGCCAGGACTGCCACGACCCGGCGACGATGAACCTGCGCATCACCCGCCCCGCGCTCAAGGAGGCCCTCGCCGCACAGGGCCGCAAGCTCGAGGACGTGACGCACCAGGAAATGCGCTCGCTCGTCTGCGCGCAGTGCCATGTGGAATATTATTTCAAGGACAAGTACTACCTGACGTTCCCGTGGGCCAAGGGTATGAATGTGGACCAGGTCCTCGCCTACTACGACGAGATCAAATTCACGGATTATGTCCACGCCGTCTCCAAGACGCCAATGCTCAAGGCGCAGCACCCGGACTTCGAGGTCTATAGCCAGGGGATCCATGCGGCGCGCGGCGTCTCCTGCGCCGACTGCCACATGCCCTACCGGAGCGAGGGCGGCGTCAAGTTCACCGACCACCATGTCCAGAGCCCGCTGCTGAACATCGCCAACAGCTGCGCCGTCTGCCACCGCTGGGGCGAGGAAGAGATCCGCAAGCGCGTCGAGGGCATCCAGGGCAAGGTGCAGGCGGTGAAGCTGAACGCCGAGCAGGCGCTTGTCGGCGCACACTTCGATATCGCCGCCGCCATGCAGGCGGGCGTGGCCGAGGGCGAGCTCGCCCCCGCGCGCCAGCTCGTGCGCCACGCGCAGTTCCGCTGGGATTTTGTCGCGGCCAACAACGGCGTCGGCTTTCACGCTCCGCAGGAATGCACGCGCATCCTCGCCGACGCCATCAACGAGGCGCAGCAGGCGCGGCTCGCCGTCGCGCGCCTGCTCGCCGCCAAGGGCATCAGCGCCGCGCCGAAATACCCCGACCTCTCCACGCGCGAGAAGGCCGCCGCGGTCATGAAGGCCTTCGAGGCCGGCGAAAAAGCGAATCTGCTCTGACCGCCCCCGGCGGCAGCGCCCCGGAAAAAGAAAACGTCGCGGTGCTCATGTTGCCATGGCCGCCGCGCCGGTGCTTTTTTGGGGGGCGCTCAGGCGTACCAGCGGGCGCCGAGGGCGTGGATCTGCGCCACGGCGGCCGCGATGCTCTCCGGCGCCTGCGCCGGGTTCGCATTCATGCCGGGCGCGGTGATGGCCTCGATGACGTCATAGCCCATGAAGGTGAACTCGACCTTGGCGAGGCTGACCGCGTGTTCCCAGCCCGCCATCGGGCCTTCATAGACGCCGCCGCTGGTGCAGAGGATCAGCGCCTGCTTGCCCTTCATCAGGCCGACGAAGCCGCTCGCGTTCATATCCCAGGTCTGGCCCTTGAGCAGGACGGAGTCGAACCACGCCTTGACCGCTGCGGGCAGCCCGAAGTTGTGCATCGGGAAAGCGACGACGACGCTGTCCGCCGCCTTGAGCTGCGCGGTCATGCGGTCCATCTTCGCGATCGCCTGCGCCTGCGCCGGCGCCAGCGCCTGGCCCATGTAGTTGCGCGTGACATAGGCGCCCAGCGACTCGGTGCTGAAGACGTCCGGCTGCTCGCGCAGCAGGTCGAGGTGCTCAACCGCGGTCTTGCCTTTGGCGGCCGCGAGGAACGCGTCCACCAGCTGCTTCGTGCTCGAGCGCTCGCCGCTCGGCAGATACGTGACGACCAGTGTTTTTTTACTCATGTTGTTTTCCTTTTAATGGGCGGAAGCGTACGCCCAAACCCGGGGATTACAAACCGGTGCCGGTCAGCGCGCGAGGCAACGGAGGATTTCACCGATGAAGAGGCGGTGGTAGTCGCGCTCCGGGTAGAACCCGTTAAGGGCCGGATCGAGGAAGGCGGCCGGGTCGAGGTTCTGCGCATGCAGCTTGCGGCAGACGAGCACGAGCCGCGCCTCGGCGAAGTAAACGGCGCCGGCCTCGCCGAACGCCGGCGTCAGGCCGGTCGCGGCGACCTTGTTCACGTCGCGCCCGGAATGCGCGCCGCAGAACGTCAGCGCCGGCCGGTACTGCTCCGCGAAGAACGAGAGCGTGAACACCGGCGACTGCTCCAGAAAGCCGAAGGTATGGCGCGTCGGGCGCACGAACGCGAAGGCCACGTCCTTTTCCCACAGGACGCCGAGCCCGCCCCAGCTCGCCGTCATCGTGTTGAACGAAGCCGGCGTGCCCGCCGTGATCAGCATCCAGTCGGCGCCGATCAGCTTGAACGGATTGTCCGCGAGGGTCGCGGGCTTGAGTTCCTTGAACATGTTCATTTCCTCTGCCTGCAACACACCGCCCTGGCCCGGACCCCCGTACCCACCGCCGCTTTCAGCCCTTGGAGCCGTCCACGGCTCAGCCGAGCTTCCAGCCTGCGCGATACTGCGGCGTGAGGAAGGCGTTGGCTTCAGGGTCGTTGGTGACGGCCATCTGCTCGCCGGCCCACATGATCTTGCGTTCCGGGAAGCGCACGGCGAGGTTGCCCATGAGCACCATCTCGGACAGCGGGCCGGAATAGTCGAAGTTCGAGCACGCGGGCGCGCCGCCCTTGCAGGCGCGGAGCCAGTCCTGCTCGTGGCCCGCCTCGCCTTCCGGGATGCGCGCGATGCTCTTCGCGGGCTTCCGGTAGGCCCGCATGGCGTCGTCGGGCAGCAGGCGCGGATTCTTGCCGTAGCAGCCGCAGATGAGCTGGCCCTTGTCGCCGATGAACAGCACGCCGCCGTCGTCGTCGCCCATCTGCTGGCCGGGGGCGAGCTCCTCGGGGCGCGGCGGCTGCAGGCCGCCATCCCACCACGTCAGGCTGACCGGCGGCATCCGGCCGCGCGCGGGGAATTTGTAGCGGACGATGGTCGAGCGCGGGTACGTCTCGTTCTTCGGCGCGGTCTTCTTCCAGAAGTCGCCCCAGTAGGTGGAGATGTTGCCCTCGACGCTGCTGGGATATTTCAGGTCGAGCACCCAGAAGGGCGCGTCCATGATGTGGCAGCCGAGGTCGCCGAGCGAGCCGGTTCCGAAGTCCCACCACGCGCGCCAGCTGCGCGGGTGATAGGTCGGGTGATAGGGCCGCAGCGCGGCCGGGCCGATCCACAAATCCCAGTCCAGGTTGGCCGGCACGGCGGGCGTCTCGGCGGGCCGGCCGACCTCGATGCCCTGCGGCCACACGGGCCGGTTCGTCCAGCAGTGCACCTCGCGGACCTTGCCGATCGCGCCGTCCAGGATCCATTCGCGGATCAGGCGGCAGCCCTCGCCGGAGTGGCCCTGGTTGCCCATTTGCGTGATGACCTTGTACTTCCGCGCGGCCTCCGTCATCAGCCGCACTTCCTTCACCGAATGCGCGAGCGGCTTCTGCACATAGACGTGCTTGCCGCGCTCCATCGCCGCCAGCGCGATCGGCGCGTGCGTGTGGTCGGGGGTCGCGATGATCACGGCGTCGATGTCCTTCTGCTGGTCGAGCATGACGCGGAAATCCTTGTAGGTCCTGGCGTCGGGGAATTCCTTGAACGCCTTGGCGGCGAGCTTGGTGTCCACGTCGCAGAGCGCGACGATGTTGTTGCCCGCGGCGCACCGCTTGAGGTTGCTATGGCCCATGCCGCCGACGCCGACGGCGGCGATGTTCAGCCGCATGCTCGGCGGGGGCTGGCCCGCGCCATCGGTCACGGCGCGCGGCGGGGCCGACTTGCACCCGATGGTGAACGCAGCAGCCGCGAACGACGCACGCTGCAAAAAATTACGGCGGGAGATGCTTGCACCCGCTCCAGTGGCAGCAGACGTTGCTTTCATGCTTGGCTCCTCGCACAGGGTTGAACGCACAGTGCCGCGGAGCATACCGCTACCGCCCGCCGCTTGGCAAACGCCG